>JAWWQA010000498.1:0-3811 GCA_033854695.1 Rubrobacteraceae bacterium | reverse complement strand
CTCCCAGGGTACACCGGCGGCCAGACGCCAGGCTGCCTGTTCAGTCGCGCGCCCGCGACCAACGATCCGGTCCTCCACGAAGATAATAGCTATCCTGCGCGCGTAATCGCGGGGATCGAACCAGCCGCGCGCCGCATAACTTTGCAGCAGCTCTCGAGCAAGCTGCGAGTCGTCCGAGTACTGGCCAAACGGGAAGGGAGCGCGACCACGTTCTCCGGCACGCCCGACCTTAAGCGTCTCTTCCACGTACTCCCGGCAGACCTCGGGTGACTCTCCCTCCACGACGAAGCCCAGAGCGTCGCCCAGACACTGGCCGATAAGGGACCCACTGTACTGCTCCTCGTCGGTCATCCTCCGACCTTACCACGCGGCCAGGTAGGACGTGAGGCTCTGGCCCGGGTCGGCGAAACGCTGCTTGGGCGGGAGCGCGTACCGTTCCGGATGGCCCCGGTCGAGGCGAAGGTGGCTTACGGTGCTAACGCTAACTCCCGTTGCCCGTGAGGACGTACGTCAGTATCATGGTGAAGTACGGCGCTTTACGAGATCTCGAACAGGAGGGGTTATAGGTATGGGCTTGCTGGGAGGCCACTGGTTCAAGACACCGTTAGGTGGGCTCGTGCTTCTTCGCGCGGTCCTGAAGATCCCGGTGAGCGCCGGGGAGCTCCGCGCGTGAGAGAGGTCGGGCGGGTACTCTCCCTGATCGGGGTAGTATTCGCCCTGATAGGCATATTCATTCTGGAGGGTATCTCCATCGAGCTCCCGGGGATCATACTGGGAGGGCTCGGTTACTACTTCGGGCTGCGGACCCAAGACCGGTTAGGCCAGATCCTGGGAGGCGCGGCTATCGTCCTCTGCGTCATCTCGATCGGCATTAGCGGCCTGGAGGATCCACCGCAGTAGCCACGTGCTCCTGCCAGCGAGGAAGTCACACAGCCCACGTGAGGTTCGCGAAGACATGGATACGACGAACCTGGACTACAACCTCAACCAGACGCAGGCGCTTGCTGACCGGATGATTAATCTCTTCGCCCGGTCCGATATCTCCAAGCTCTTCGACGACAGCAGACAAGCAACAACGGGAGGGTAGAACAACATGGAGCAGCAGAGCAAGGACAGCATGCTAGTCCATCAAGCCAAGGCAGTGTTGGACTTTAATTGGACTGGGGAGTACACGCAGCCCGGCCCCAGGCTATACCCACACCAGTGGTCGTGGGACTCAGGCCTCATCGCCATCGGCTATTCGCATTACGACCAGGACCGCGCCACCCAGGAACTCAGACACCTCTTCGATAGTCAATGGAAGAACGGGCTCCTACCCCAAATAGTCTTCAACTCCCGCTTCACAGCCTACTTTCCTGGACCCAACTTCTGGCACGCCAAGGAAAGTCCCGACGCTCCCAGAGACCGCGAAACCTCCGGCGTGGTCCAGCCGCCCGTTCATGCCACAGCGGTGCTGTCCATCTACCGGCATGCTGATGACGAAGCGGGCGCGAAGGAGTTCCTCGAGTATGCCTTCCCCAAGCTAGAAGCGTGGCACGAATACCTCTACCGTGAACGCGATCCACAGGGCGAGGACCTAGTGTATATCCGCCACCCCTGGGAGAGCGGCATGGATAACTCCCCGATGTGGGATTTAATCATGCATCGCCTCCACCTCAGGGCAGACCAGATACCTGTATACCACCGCGTCGATACCCACACCGGCTTGGCTTCGGACCGTCCGACCAGCACCACTTACGACCGCTTCGCCTACCTCGTCAAGCTCTTCCGCGACCGTAACTACGACGAGACCAGGATCAGAGAGGTTTGTCCCTTCTTGGTGCAGGACGTGCTGTTCAACTCGCTCCTGTCGAAAGCTGGTGAAGACCTCGCGGAGATAGCGCGAGTCATAGGCGAGGACCCTTCGCCCCACGAAGAACTAGCGAAAAAGACGAAGAGCGCTATCAACCGGAAGCTGTGGGACGAAGATCGCGGGATATACCTGGACTACGACTTCGCCGACGACGGGCCGATACGCATGTACTTTGGGCCGAACCTCGCGGGACCGCTGTATGCAAATATTCCCGACCAAGATCGAGCAAAGCGTATGCTCGACACCCTGGAGAATGATGGGTTCGGTTTATCGGATGAGAACATTACGCCTATACCGAGCTACGATGTGCATGCCTTTGGGTTCTCGCCGGTGAGGTACTGGATAGGTCCAGTTTGGATCAACATAGACTGGTTCTTGATGCACGGTCTAAAAAGCTACGGCTACGAGAACCACGCGAAGCGCATACGAGAAACCATCATCGATCTATGTTGGAACGAAGGCTTCCGTGAGTACTTCAACCCCTTTGATGGCAGCGGGCTCGGTTCGATCTTCTTCTCCTGGAGCGCGGCCCTAGTCCTTGACATACTGCTCGGGGAAACAACGAAGACCGGTGGTTGAGGAGTATCCGATGGTTGAGGAGTATATCCCGGAACGATGGGTAGGAAGCGGAGTATGCAACTCGATCTGCTCTCTGAGATACCGCTGGGACGGATGGGCAAGCCCGAAGAGATAGCGTCTTTAGCCGTGTACCTCGTCTCCGACGCCTCTGCCTACGTGTCCGGTAGCACCCTCTTCATAGACGGGCGCATGACCCGGCACGCAGGGAGCCTGTGAAGTCACCGGCAGTTCATACGGCTACGGACTCTCCTCCATAGCGGTTTGCGATAAGCTCGAATTTGGGCACGCATTAGGTAGCTTGTTCCGTCACGTCTTCAAATGTCTCCTGTCGATCCAGCACGATGGTCTTGATTCCGTCTGCACCGAAGTCAAGCCGCGCGAGATCTACCATACGCACGCGCATGCTCTCGTAGGTGCGAAAGTACAGCCTACGGTTGGTCAGGTCGCGTACGCTCACCCACTGGGTTATGTCGTAGCGGATCTCTCCGTCGGACTCCTGTTCTCTGACGGCCCCCCGGAAGATGTCGAAGGTATTGATGATATGCCAAGCCGTGTTGATCGCACCCGCAGCGTCGTCAGGCTGCTCGGCCGCCTGCGAGAAGGCGGCGGCGCGCACAAACCGCGAGGGCGGCGTGTAGTCACCCGGCAGCCCGAGCATACCGGTGCCCTTGCCGGTAGCGGCAATCTGGATCTCCGAGAGATCCACGTTCGGGACGTCCAGCGCCGTGAGGTTGACGTAGTTGCGCAGGTTGTTTACGTGCCAGTCGAACGGCGGAGCGTTCGTCAGCACGCCCAGCGGGTTATCGTAGACGTCGACCCGCCCCCCGACGAATTCGACCACCAGGCAATCCCCATTTGGGTCGTGGAAGACGAAATGCACGGGAATGGTCTTGTGTTCCTCGGTCTCGGCGCCCAACACCTTGATGCTCGGCAGCGCGGCATTAAGCTCCGCAACTGTAGCGAAGTTGCCCAACGACCAGTTGGCGAACTCCGTAGCCACCAGCGCTCGCTTCGCGTCGGCCTCGCTCGCATCAGGAAACGAGGAGTGACCGGGGAGCCAGAGCTCGGACATCGCCAGCCCCGCCTCGTTCAGCCCGTCGGAGACCAGCTCGCCGTCGAAGCTGTTGAAGCCCACGAAGCCGTAGCGCGACCGCCATCGCAACCCCGGTAGGCCTTTCGGTCCAGTCCCGACATTGTCCTTTCCGCGCGGCACAATGATGATGTTGGACTCCAGGTCTAGAGCAAACTCCATAGTGCGCCCGACTATCACGCTACCGTCCTTCGCCTTCACGGGGAACGCCGTGCACATAGTCTTTCTCCTTTCGTCGTGTCCCTGCCACATCTGGCCGCGTCGCCTTGGTCCTGGAGAGAGGCTAATGG
>JAWWQA010000497.1:0-4010 GCA_033854695.1 Rubrobacteraceae bacterium | reverse complement strand
CGCACGTCTCGCGGTAGGTCAAGCGTCTTCTCCTCACGCGTTCCTAGGTCTACCACCCGCAACTCGTCGGTGTTGTCCGCCCTTGGAACTACTACTGCCAACTCCTTCTCATTGCGCCCGAAAAACTTGATCCTCTCCGCCCCATATAGTACGTAGCTCTCCTGGGATAAAGGCGCACGCTCTATTACCTTGTCTAGCCCCCCATCTCCGTAGTTGCGCTCCAGGTAGGTGAACGATGGTTGTGCTGTGGAGAACTTGTATGTGTAGCCGCTTTCCATGCCTTCGCCTAGCTCATCTTCTAGCACCGGTTTTACCGTGAGCACGTACTCTGTGTTGGAGAGCAGGTTTTGATCGAAGGTGATGTTGAGCTGCTGGTTGCGGTGGCTTACCGTGTACTCTACCTTTGGTTCTATCTCGATGGCGCTCTCATAGTCGCTAGTTTTTATAGGCCTATCAAAGACTATGGTGAGCGCCTGGTTGACGCTTGCTATGCCGTTTGCTGTGGTGCTCTGCTCCACTACGTGCCTTACCCGAGGTCCGCTGGTGGTGACTAGCAACCCAAGGGCCAGGATGCCCACGCTCAAAGCGCCTACTACCAACCCAAAGGACATGTAAAAGGCCTTGTTGTTATTGGGCGATTTGCTAGGTGACATAGGGGTTCTTCTCTGGCTGGTGTGTTGGCTCGATGCTCTGAGGAGTGATTATGGTGGGTTCTGCTATGTCCTGGTCGGTTTTTTGGATGAATTGGCCGGTGAGATGCACCCAGAAGTCTTCTTTGAACTTGAACACCGAGACCCAATCGGCGATGTTGAGCTGGCTGGTATCTACCTCGACAAGGGCCAGCGAGTCGCTACCGGCAGCTCCTCCCCCTCCTCTTCTTCTTGTATCAAAGAGCATGGTTGACGATCAGGCCTATCAGGATTCTATAATGGGCAAGGAGAGCTCTAGGGAATTAGTAGCTGGAGCGAACTTCAAGCACACCAACAGCGCGCCAACAGATCCAAAGCCTACCAAGAGCATAAGGAAACGAACTGGCGCCGCGCGTTTGTTGAGCTTCACTGGCTGGGCCTTGTGTGCACGTGTGCAGTGTACCAGGGTAGCTTGAGATCTCTTAGCGCACTGCGAACCCTCAAGGTAGAGACCGTCCTGGTACTAATAGACGCGCTGGCAGAGCGACGGCACGAGTGTCTCGATGAGGTACCCATCCTCGCCACGCACGACGAGATCGTCGCACTAGACGAAGAGAATCAGGCCGAGCAGATTAACCACCATATGTGGTCGCGGAGGGAAACTAGAGCTACGTAATTAAGGAGTTCCAGTCATAGACTACACCCGATCACAAAACGGCGAAGGAGGTTATCCACTTTCCTTTGAGGGCTCAACCTAAAGCTTCCCCCCCTTACTGAGTGTGCTCGATTCTGAACACTGGGTGATCTGCTGGATCTGGCAGGGCTTCGAACTGGCTTCTGACCTGGCCACCCCAGCGTTGCAGGTAGGCCTCGATGATCGGAGGCTTCTCCTCGTCGGGAACTTCGGTTGCTCTGAAAGTCTCGATGTGTGAGCCCCGCTGGAGCTGCCCCTCACCAGCAGCTCGCAAGTTCCGGACCCACTCGGTGGTACCCCGAGGAGCTACCAGGTAGCGCGTGTCACCAAGTTCGAGCACGTTGACCGGGACTCGGCGCCACTGTCCGGTCCGACGGCCTCGTACGACAAGTGCCGGCACGAGGCGAAGTCGCATTAGGATCGGATTGATGACTCGACTAACGAGCCAACTAGGTCGCAGGTAAGGTCTTTCCCGTTCCATCGTGGTATCTCCTGATTTGTGGGCAGCCTCACGTTACTCTCCGCCTGTCGGTCTGTGCAGCGTACGAAACCCGGTCTGGACAACATGCCTGGTCGAGGGGTCCATAGATTAGCATCATCACGATGGCCACGATCTACAGTGCGATGACTGCCCCGAGGTTGACGTGCATGGCACCCGGCGCATCGACCTCACATCAATGCATTATATGACCCAAGTTGCCCCCTGGAAGCACTGGATGGAGAAGGGCAGCAGAGGATTATCAGTCATGCGAACCAATAACTTCTGTAGGATATAGAGCTGTCGATGGTGTTGGTCGTCTTTGCACAAGTTCTACTGCCCATCCTGGTAGTCGTGGGTGCCGGTTACTTGCTCCGACGCAAGTTCGACCTGGACGTGCAATCCATAAACCGGGTAAGCATCTATCTGCTCAGCCCAGCTCTGATCTTCACCTCTCTAGCACGGATTCGCCTTGAAGCCGAGGAGACGCTTCGAATAGGCGCCTTCATGGTCCTGTTCGTTTTGGCCATGGGGGTGCTGAGCTGGTCGCTGGGCAGGGCGTTAGGGCTGGACGCCGTGACCACTTCTGCCCTGATGCTATGCGTGATGTTTATGAACGCGGGCAACTACGGGCTGCCTTTGGCCCAGTTTGCCTTTGGCGAAGAAGGGCTCCGGCGTGCGGTGCTCTTCTTCGTCGTCCAGGCCATTCTCGCGCAGACGCTGGCGGTTTACATCGCGGGGGCAGGACAAGGTAGCTGGCGCGAAGGATTGACACGCCTGCTGCGCATGCCTCAGATCTACGCGGTGTTGGCAGCGCTCGTGGTGCGTGGATGCGGAATCCAGCTCGACCCTTCGTCCGAGGGCATCCTGAACGATCTGTTCCGTGGCGTTGCGCTGATGGGCGACGCCACCATACCGATGCTGTTGATCGTCCTGGGACTCCAGCTGGCAGAGGCCAACAAAACGAATCAAAGGCGAGAGATCGCGTTGGCGACGAGCATGAGACTTTTGGTCTCCATTCCCCTCTCGCTGGCGCTGGCTCACCTTCTGCGCATGGACGAGCTGTCAACGAAGTTGGCCGTGATACTGGCGAGCATGCCGACCGCCGTGAACATGACGATCCTTGCGATCGAGTTCGACGTGCGACCTCGGCTGGTGAGCAGCGTCGTAGTGGTCTCCACCGTGCTGAGCTTGCTTACTTTGACGTTATTGCTCTTACTATTTGGTACTTCGTAGCCTTCGAGCCTACCCTTTTCGGCGGGGTCTTACCCGGAACTAGGCTGGTCCAGGAAGAGGTGTTTCTTCCACCACCTTGAAGCGGTCACTCGGGCTCGGCAACATCTCCTGGGTGAACTAGAATTCCCTCGGGCGCACGGACACATTTACCTTACGCGACGCTGGCCTCTCGCATTCTACTCTCTTCAAAGTCTGCGGGGCTCCTTTAGCCGAGTGAGGAATGGATCCTCGTGCGGTTGTGGAAAGCCTCCAGGCACTCGAAGATCGCCGTCTTCTGCCTGCCGGTTTCTCAGGAAGTTGTCCGAGACCCCAAGCTCCTTGTCGACTTGCGGGATGGACCTACCCGAGGAGCGGACAAGCCGGATCGCCTTGGCTTTGAACTCCGGTGGATATTGTGGTGTTGCCTCTTGCACCTGAACCCCTTTCTGAGGATCTCTCATCCTCAATGTTCTGGTGTCCGTGGCACAGGGTCAATTCCAACCTAGGCTTCCCCCCTACTTCTGTCATCAACCTGACCATCAGCCATGTTGGTGTTCTCATTGCCGGCGCAGCCCCGAATGGTGGTTATCTTGCCCGCCGCGGCGATGGTGTCCTTTCATGCGCCCTGGCTTAAGCAAAGACTCCTTTAGTACGGCAATACTGTGTTGTCTTCACTACCCTCTAAGTAGCGCCAAGGGTGAGCGACTTCGTCCCCTACTTCTAGCTGACCGTCAACCAAATCCTCCCGGACCAGCCCTGTGTGCTCCGCTCCACACTCTTCGCAGGTAGTCTGGGAAGCAGTGAGGGTGTTTATCTCCCCACACTCGCATTCGATCAGGACGCTCTTTGGCTGCCACTGGTAGACTCGGCCAAACTCAACTTCTTGAACCTCGTAGTGCGCTTCAGCGCGTTCAATTACCTTCGCCACTGGTTCCCTTCCCCTTCCCCTAGATCAGTAGGAGAATAGTCAATATGCTCAACAAAATGCCACGAG
>JAWWQA010000496.1:0-2740 GCA_033854695.1 Rubrobacteraceae bacterium | reverse complement strand
ATCCGGAAGGATATCGTCATTTGAGGGCCTCGTCGCGAGGCAGCTGCCTATCGTGCTCGTGTTCAGCAATCCCGGTTGTGGGCCGTGCAGCGCGCTGATGCCTGATGTTCGACGTTGGCAAGAGGATCTCGACGATCGAGTCACGGTCGCTGTCGTCAGTAGCGGCTCGCTCGCGGACAATCTGGCCAAAGCTGACGCGTACGGCTTGCGCCGGGTGATGGTGGACCAAACACACGAGGTGTTCTGCGCGTTGGGGGTCAACGCGACACCGTCCGCGATCCTGATCAACCATAGGGGAGTGATCGCGGCGCCAACCGCAGCGGGGGTGGCGGCGATCGTTGACCTTGTCGAACGAGCGATGGAGTTGTCAGGGGATCCGGAGTACACGCGACGCGGCATGCTGGTGCGAGCTGCCCAGGGAGTGGCGTCTCTCACCGTTCTGCCCGCGGTTGCGGCGGCTTGCTCGAACACCACCAACGATCAGTCGTCGATAACCACTGGCGGTGCGACGGACACAACCACGAACGATCAGTCGTCGACAACCACTGGCGAAGCGACGGGCACAACCGCGAATGTAAACGATCTCGAGATCGACGGCGCCTACTTTTGCAACCAGACGTTCGCGCTGTGCACCACTGCCCCGTGTGAGGTGTCGAAGACGGATCTCACGATCGCGAACTGTCAGTGCGTCATGGAAAACAGCTACTCGATCGGATTCAAGACCTGTGCCGAGCGGGTCCAATCGGGCACCGAGGTACACTCGAACTTCTCCACCGTTAATGTCAATAGCGCCTTCAGCACCCTGTCCTGCGGCGAGGACGCACCCTGGGCAAATTGCCTCGATGTGGTCTGTGAGATCGATAAGTACAACCCGGCATTGGCGACCTGTCAGTGTCTGCTGGTCGAGAAAGGACCTTCGTTTACTTTTGGGGGCGCCTGCGACCCGAGCGCCTGTACATCGACAATCTGGTCGGCAGCCCCTCCAGGCTATCTCGGGTTGGCGCAGTACGAGGAAGGGATGAAGCAGGCCAACCAGAAGGTGACCCTGCCGCCGGACTGTCCCGCAACGTCATCCACGGCGGGCAGCACGCAGAACGGGACCGATCGGACGACCGAAACGACCACCGGGAGTTGACCGTTGGCGGTTGACCGCGACGCGGTTGACCGACGTTCGCTATCGCGGCACTGGTTGTTTGTGCTAAACCTGATCTTCTTCACGGCGATCGTCTCCGCGTGTAGCGGCAGCAACGAGCCGAATAGCTCATCGTCATCGGCCGACGCCACCGCGGGCAATGACACCACCTCGCCGTCATCTACAGGAGCCGGCATCGGCTCGAACCTGCTGTGGGCCGTTGCATACGGCAACAAGGGCTTCATCGTCGTCGGCAACAGTGGGGTGATTGCGAACTCTACCGACGGAAAGACCTGGCAGCGCGTCCCGGCCCCGACGGTCGAGACACTGCGCGGCGCGGCGACTGATGGTGAGACCTACGTCGCGGTGGGGACAGGCGGCACGATCGTTTCGTCGGAAGACACTCGGACTTGGACGAACCACGAAACCAACACGAATCAGATGCTCTCGGGAGCGGCGTTCGGTGGCGGTGTGTGGGTCGTGGTCGGAGAGAGCGGCACGATCCTTCGCTCGACCGACCTCGTGCAATGGACTCCCGTTGCGGGTCAGGTGACGGGCGATTTCTTCGACGTTGCCTACGGCAACGGTGTCTTCGTGGCGGTTACTGACCAGGGCGCCATAACTACATCGACCGATGGTTCGGCATGGACGGTGCGCCAGGCGAACAACGGTGGCTGGCTGTGGGATGTCGCGTATGGCAACGACACGTTCGTCGTCACCGGCGGCGGGGGCGTCGTGCTCACGTCTCCGGATGGCGTGACCTGGACCAAGCGCGAGAGCGGCACCACGAACGCCTTGCGCGGTGTCGGCTTCGGCTCGGGCATGTTCCTCGCGGTAGGTTCGAACAACACCGCGGTCGCTTCTCCTGATGGCATTACGTGGTCGGCTCGGGACACAGGTGTGCCCGGCACCGAACTGTGGCGCACGGCCTACGGCGCCGGAACGTGGGTCGTGACGGGATCGGGCGGCACGTTGCTGTCTTCGCCTGACGGCGGCACATTCACCGGCGAGCACAAACAGGTAGCCGCACTCTACGGCGTCGGCGCATCAGATGCTGGTTATGTGGCGGCCGGCAATGCCGGCACGGTCCTGGTTTCAACCGACGGTACCAACTGGAGCACGACGCCCGCATTGACAGATCGCGAACTGCGCAGCGCGAAGTTCGGTGAGGGCCTCTGGATCGTAACCGGGGCCGGCGGCACCATACTCACCTCTGCCGACGGGCGATCGTTCACGGAGCAGGACTCCGGAACTGGCCAGGAGTTGTGGTCCAGTGCCGCCGCCAACGGCGTCCGAGTTGTGGTGGGTGCGGGCGGAACGATCCTCAATTCTTCTGACGGTTCGACGTGGACCCAGGTGAAGAGCCCCACGAAGGACTTGCTCTTTGCCGTCGTGCACGGACCCGCCGGCTTCGTCGCCGCCGGCATGGATGGCGCCATTATTACGTCGCCCGACGGCAAGACGTGGTCGGAGGTGGCAGGGCCGCCCACGACGTTCACGCTCCGGGCGGTAACGGCGAGTCCCTCAGAGTACGTAGCGGTGGGAGTTGGCGGGAGCATTCTCCACTCAGAAAATGGCACCGACTGGCAAGCGGCAGACTCTGGCTTC
>JAWWQA010000495.1:0-2773 GCA_033854695.1 Rubrobacteraceae bacterium | reverse complement strand
AACTATGCGACCGGGGTTGCGGAGCTCGAGCCAAAGGAGGAACTCGACCGCCTGCTCACGCTCTCGGCCAGGGTTCTTCCCCGGCTCGTCTTCCGGACAGTAGAGATGTTGAAGGAGGAGGATCTTGCTTTCGACCATGGCTATGTTTACCGGGTCGACGGTGGAATAGGCTGATGCGAAGTCTGATCGACAAACCTGCGGAAAGACAGTTTATGATGACTTACCTGCTTCGTCCCTCTCTCATCACGATCGTGCTTATCATGATCCTGTTCATGCTCGCGGGCTGTGGTTCTGAGCAGGGCACTTCCGATCAGGAGCAAGGGGTCTCTTAAGAGAGTACGTCCCCGGCTCCCGAACCGGCAGGAGAGGTGGTCGAAGTCGGCAACGAGCCGGAAGGGGTAGTGGTAGATCCCGAGACCGGGCTGGTCGCCGTGGGTCTCAGGGACCCTAACCAGCTCGCGCTAGTCGACGGTAGTAGCGGAGAGGTGGTCCGGAATATTGAGCTGCCGGCGTCGCCTCGCCACCTCAATATCGCTGGTCCCGGCGGCCCGGTGCTCGTACCGGCCGAGAGCTCTAACAGCCTCGTGCAAGTCAGCCTGCCGGAGGGCGAGATCATAGCTGAGACGACGGTCGGCACGTCTCCACACGCCGCCGCCGCTGCCTCGAACGGCCGGATCTTTGTGGGCAACGAGTATGGGGACAATGCTTCGGTTATCGAAGGCGATCGCGAGATAGAAAAAATAGAAACTCCGCGGCAACCGGGGGGCGTGGCGGTCACGGACAATGGACTGGTGGGGATAGTGAGCGTCGGTGAGCAGGTCTTGGAGGTCTTCGACGCGAGCACACTTGACTCCTTAGGCCGCGCAGACGCGGGCGAGGGCCCAACCCACATAGTTGCCGGTCCCGAGAACCACTTCTATGTAACGGACACGAGTGGTGATGCTATCCTCATCTACGAGGCTCGGCCGGAACCGCAACAAGTCGGCCGCGTATCCCTCCCCGGCCAACCCTATGGGATAGCCATAGACCCCGAGCGTGGCAATCTATGGGTCACCGCCGAGAACCAGCTGATCCAGTTCGTCCTGGAAGGAGACGCGCTCCGCGAGCTCGCCCGCTATCCGACGGTCAGCAAACCTAACACCGTAGCCGTGGATACGGCCAGCGGGCGTGTGTTCGTCGCCGGCAGAGCAAACGGAGAGCTACAGATCCTCGACCCAGGCTAAAGAGAGGATAAACTCCTTATACATGAAGCAGGAGTGGGCAAGATGAGCAAGGCTATAAAGCTGGCAATGGTACTGATAACCATACTCTCGGTCGCGTCGTGTGGCGCACCCGGCCGAGCATCCGACTTCAGCGCCACGACCCTTGAGGGGGACGAGTTCAGGCTGTCGGAGAAGCAGGGCGAGGTCGTTGCACTCTACTTTATGGCTGGCTGGTGAGACAAGTGCATCGTCGGGGCCCGTGCCTGGTCTCAACTCTATCCGGAATACAAAGATGAGGGTCTCGAAGTGTTGATGGTTGCGACTGATCCCAACGACACGCCGCAGACCATCGAGAATTTCCGGCAGAGAGGCAATGTCGGCTCTTTGCCCTGGACTATAGACCAGCGAGGTGAGATCTCGCGCTCGCTAGGTGTCAACGCCCTCGAGACAACTCTGATAATCGATAGGGAGGGGGAGATTGTCTTCAGGGACACCGGTCCGACCGATCTGGAAACCCTGGAGGGCGAGCTGGAGGAGGTTCTTTGAACGAGATCCAGGAGCTGTTGGCTGGCTCTCCGGCCTGGTCGCGCTGCTTCCGGTCGGGTACGCTTTTGGAGCCGGCATGGTTGCAGCTGTCAATCCTTGTGGCTTCGCGATGCTGCCGACTTACCTCTCGCTCTACCTTGGCGCAAAGGAGGACAATTTCGCCAAGCACTCGCCGTTGGATCGGATGCTACGGGCGCTCCTGGTCGGCGCGACCGTCTCTCTTGGTTTCATTCTCCTCTTTGGTCTGGCCGGCCTCGTTATCTCGGCTGGAGGCAACGCGCTTCTCGGAGCGATGCCGCCATTGGCGATCTTTATCGGTGTAGCCCTAATCCTGTTGGGACTCTGGGTGCTCGCCGGGCGCAGCGTGTACTTCGGCGTCTTCGAGGGGTTCGCCGCTCGGGTAGGCGATCCTACTAACGTAAGCGCGCGAGGCTTCTTCTTGTTCGGCCTCGCCTACGGGGCGGCCTCGCTCAGCTGTACCCTGCCGGTATTCCTGGTGGTGGTAGGAGGCGGCATCTCGGCGAGTGGTTTCCTGGCCGGGGCGAGTCAGTTTCTCGGCTACGGTCTGGGTATGGCTTCGGTGCTCGTGGCGCTTACCCTGGCCCTGGCACTCTTCAAGCAGGGACTGGTCGCGAAGCTTCGCAAGGCCGTTCCCTACGTGCAGCTGGCCTCGGCGGTTCTACTCGTGCTGGCTGGCGCGTACATGATCTTCTACTGGTGGTCGTCCCCTGTTCAGGTATTCTAGTCGCATGATTCGGCGCCGACGATTGCTAAGTGCCCTCGGCCCGGCGCTTGCCGTGGTCATATTCTTGGCCGGCTGCGGATCGTCGGACGATTCTGCCGGTGGTGGAGGGCCGGAGAGCGACACTTCTGGAGAGCGAGTATCGGTGGGTAATACCGAGGCGATCGTCTGGGGAGAAGGAGATCGTGCTGCCGTGCTGTCGCACGGGGCGGCCTACGACGCGGCCAGCTGGGAGTCTCAGGGTCAGGCGTTAGAAGAGAACGGCGTAGTGGCTCTTGCAGTC
>JAWWQA010000494.1:0-2613 GCA_033854695.1 Rubrobacteraceae bacterium | reverse complement strand
AAGACACCGATCGCTAAGACCAGGCCGGCAAGGGTTATCAGAAAACCGACTAGACCAGGGATGCCCATAGCCTCCAAGTGGTGGCCATACAGCGCAATTAACCCTAACAACAGCAGCACACCGGCTCCCACCGCAACTACATTCTGGAGGATTATGCCGTCGGTGGGCCCTTGAAAAGAGACGGTGAACAAACCTAGCAGGTCGGCGACTATAAACAAGGACGCAGCTACCATAGCGGCTAGTCCACCCCGTCGGCTAAGGTTCGAAGATAACATTCATCCCCCTTCTCGTATTCTTTTCAGAGAACTTCCGGTCTGGTTGAAGATCGACGGCAAAGGCTGTCCATCGACATCACCATAGCCGACGTTGTTAAGCAGCGCTTTCCAGAGCAAGGCGCGTAAGGGAAATGAGCAGTAGAAGATAGCGATCTTGCCAGAGGCGTGCTCAGTTCGATCGTCGCTTGCGCTCTTATGTCCGTGAGCTACCTCCCTTCCTCGCCGCAGCCGTAAAGCACCGGAGCCCTCCCAGAGTCTCCTCCCTGCTCAGAGGTCGATGACGATTGCCACAGCTCCTGTGGAACCTGCTCGCAGTTGTCTTGCACCCAGCTCGTCGACTCGTTCTGTGGGAAATCATGCCCACCCCCAGAAGGGGAACCTTCAGAGGTGCCTTCTTGCTGATTCTCCATCATGCGCTCTCTGTCCTGTATCAGAAAGAAGCGCACAGCACCTCTGTCTATGAGATTGGTAAGCTGGTTGGTGCTGAAGACCGGATCGCGGCCACCGAACCCACCGAGCGTGATCACAGGATCGGATTCGTTAGTGTTCAGTATGATTGGAGACGCACTCCTGGCATTAGTGGTAGCAACCAAGTACTTGGCGTTACCCTGGTTTGCCTGCAGGTAATCCATCAGTGCTGGGTCAGGCGTATCACGGCTGTCCGAGGGCTGTCCAGGAGGTCCACCACCAGGTCCACCCCAAGACGATCCCTGGACAGTCTGAGGACCGGCGGTAGCCCTCCTCCCGCCATCTTGCCACACTGTATAGGCAGCCCATACCGTGGGGGCGATGAGTAGGGCCAATATACCTACGGTCACCACACCTGCCGAGAAGTAGGCGCTCGCCTTAAGTCTTGGTCTCAGGCGCACGAAGACCAGCCCCACCGCCGCTACCAGGCACAACCCTACGATAGCGGGCAGCAGCCAGCGGCTCCAATCCTCATCGTAGTAGGCCAGGATTATGTAGGTATGTAAGGCAGCGATGCCCAAAAGCGAAAGGGGCAAAAGCCATCCGCGCCAGCCAGGGCTGCGGTAATCACTCCAAAGCGCTACCCCCCCTGCACCTACGAGAGCCGCTATGGCTGGAGCAAGCATTACCATATAGTAAGCGTTAAACCTACCGGCGAAGCTGAAGAATGCGACCATTGTCAGCAACCACATTCCCCACAGTACGAGAGCCTGATGCTTCCGGTCGAGAGGCAGCCGGGGACGCCTCTGCCAGCTAGCTGACAGCAGTCCCACTATAGCCAGCGGCAAAAGCCAGCCTATCTGCCCGGCGAGCTGCTCGTCGAGGAGCCTCAAAGGCCCCGGATCACCGTTTCCGTGTCCCCCACCCGCACCGCCGCTCGACGATCCAAATCCTTCTTGAGCTCCAGACGACTGTTGTGCAGATTGACTATCGCTGGCCGATCCTACGTTAGTCCCACCATTACCGGTTATAAGCTGAGTAGCAAGCTCAGTACCGTAACCGCGTCCCAAAAGCCGGCCTAGGCCGTTGTAGCCGACGATCAAATCCAGCTCAGAGTTGTTAGAGCTGGATCCGACATAGGGACGCTGGTCAGTCGGTGTAAGATCTACCACCACCGCCCAAGAGAGCGACACCACCAGTAGCACCACCGTCGCAAGTCCAAGATGCGCGAAGCGTCGCCACCAGCTCACAGGGGCAGCCAAGAGGTACAACAGGTAGAAGGCAGGCAGGACCAAAAACGCCTCCATCATCTTTATGTTGAAGCCTAAGCCTACCACTACTGCTCCCACCACCAGCCATCCTAGCCGGCCAGTCTCCACAGCTCTGATGACCGCCCACGCCCCAACCAGTACGCTCAACACCAACAGACCATCTGAGTTGTTAGTGCGCTCTACGGCCACGGCGACGGGGGTTACAGCCAGAACCAGCGCGGCCAGGATTCCAGCGAGCGGTCCAAATGCCCTGCTCACCAGATGGTAGAGCAGCGCAACAGAGAGGATCCCCGCCAAAGCTTGGGGAAGCAAGAGGCTCCAGCCATGAAAGCCGAACAACTCGGCGCTTGCAGCCTGGATCCACAATCCCAGGGGAGGCTTGTCTACTGTCACAAACCCGGCATCGAAGGAGACGAAGAAGAAGTTGTGCCAGCTGGTTAGCATGTCCTTGACGGCGGCGGCGTAGTAGGTATTGCTGTAGCCCAAGCTCGTTAGACGGAACAGGTTCAGGAAGGCCGAGAGGATTAAAACCGCAGCCAGGGCGAGCCGATGCCACGACGCCTTCTCCACCAACTTGCGAACCTCGTCAGCAACGGAAGCGCGTTTCTGGATCAGCTCCTGGCTCATGTCCCTCCCTTTTGTATATCTTGTGTACAGGC
>JAWWQA010000493.1:0-2945 GCA_033854695.1 Rubrobacteraceae bacterium | reverse complement strand
GATCTCGTTCGGCTCGAAGGCCCGCCTAAGCTGAACCTCGATTGTTTGCTCCGTCATTCTTCTCCTTCCCTCAAGCGTTTTCCCTAGCCTCCACGTCCTGCGCCAATAATGAACGGAAGAAAGGCATAGGGTGGAAGGTTATGCTCACTGCGGATTGCACTGAGCGGTTGGAAATGGTCAGAGTCTAACGGAAGGAGGAGTGGCGAGGGCCGGATGTTGACCCTCGCCACCCGGGAACAGGTCGGTCGCAGCGAGCAGGGCGTTTCGTATGCCCTACCAGCGGGCCTGTTTTTAGTAGGACCCACTGCGAAAACTCTGAAATAGGCTGCAGAAGTATTGTAGTGCTGAAGTTCATCTTAGCCTCGACGCAGGCCAGAATGGTTCGTATACTGGCTTCGAAATTTGCTCATGCCTGTCCTCCCTGCATCCCGGGTTGGCTAGCCTTGGTACTTTGGCTAGACTGGGTACTTCGCAAATCCTCCTTGTATTGGTCGGCTTGCTGTACCAAACGTCGAATAAGCAAATCGGGTGTCAAACCAAAAACAGCCGCAACCATGAGGAGAAAGGGTGTGCTACCGAAAATTGCAGTCAGCTCAGAGCTACGCTCACTGTTAGCCACAAGGGTATCCGCTAGCGAGGTGATCAGCACGCCTCCTACGGCAGCTAAGCCTGACAACCAATGAACATGAAGTAGGCGTGTAGTAGATAGGCCAAAGTCATCGACTGCCGTGTCCGTAGTCCATTCAGCTTGCGATCTAGTAAACAGTCCTGCGAGCGCACCGACCAAAAAGTAAACAGCGACCCAGACTATTGTGTAGTAGGGTACGTTCATGAAGAGGGCTAGTACTAGCAGTGAATATGTAGTAAACCCTAGTACTGCCGATGTGCCGGCGAGGCGGTTGCGCGCGTTGATGATCCCTTCCCAGACATTATCCCGGAAGTTGTTGATCTCGTACCGAGTTACACTCAGGATGGTTAATGCCTTTAGGCGATTCTCCGGCATTGCTCGTTCCTCTTTTGACAGTGGGCATTTTACCGGTTTGGCAAGGTAGTTCAGGTATTCGCCCGTCGCTGAGTTGTCCAGAATAGCCACGGCACACCTCAGGCGCTTAAGCAACATATCTTTATTGTGTATATTGGAATGTAAAAGTCGCGACTCATCACGCATCGCCCCCGCGAGTGCCTCGGCGTGAGGCTCGACCTTGATTAGAGCTTCCTCTGCACGATGCACCCGATGCCAAAGCTCGATGTAGCCTCTACCCGTGACCCACGGCATGCCCTTACCCTTAAGTCCTTCGTCAATTTTCTTGCACTGCTGCGAAGCAATACCGCAAGCTTTATTGCGAATTATCCTGTCGACGGTGTTCGTAGGTTGTTCTAGTGATTCAGGGCTGTCATGACAGGAATGACGAATTTGGCTCTTCAACAAGTCAAGATGTTCGCATAGCAAGTTATAGTTGAGGTGGTTAGCGCTATGAGCAGCAGTGTAAGGTCGAATGAAATGCGCAACCACCAGCCAGACAAATACCGTAGCAACGAAGCCCAAAGTAACTGTCACGGCGCCAAAAGTACCTGCATAACCTCCAATTTCTTTGATTTTCGCAGAGATTCCTGTTTCTCCAAGTAAAACGTATGCTAAGACAGTGACTACTATAGCGAGAATGGGAGGTAAGGGTAAAGTTGCTCTGAGCGCGGCGAGACAAACGTTAGTGTCCTTCAGCCGATGGGCGTCTCGTTTAGAATTCTCTGTGCCACTTTTCTCAGTGCCATTATTTTCTTCGGTCGGCATCCATCTGCTCTGAACGCGGCGTAGGGTCTTGGCAGCAACCTCTCCGGCAGCCTGCTGTTCAGTCATTGCATTCTTCCTCTCTTTTCTCCTATTCTCGTTTCTTATCATGACAGATGGCAATGAATTTTGAATGAATTAAGCTAATTAGCAGGGAAAGTAAACTAGAGAAAGTTAGAAAAAGTCTGTGCCAAAGAACGAGGTGCAGCTGCGCTTAGGCTCGACGCAGAAATGGATAGAGGAATCCACAGAGTGGAGAATATGCGTCTCTAGGCTGAAGATGTTCGCGCACACGAACGCCGCAAAGCGAAACTCGACAGGAAGGACCGGAGCCCTGATTAGGAGTATCCCGACTATCCCCAGTGTCTCGAGAATCGCCTGTGAGCGACGATGGTCCACCCTACGGTACAGTCTCGCGCCCCAAGAAGCGGAGAAGTCTTTACACAGGCGCTCCTGGTGGCAGAGGGTGTTCGGAGGGTAGGGGCAATCCGTGACTAGCTACTAGGTACAAGCCTTTTGCATGTTACCCCCACTTCTTTCATACTACGAACACTACGTAGTACGGCGGTATGATCTCATCCCGCCCGATCCATAGAGGGAGGTAACGCTTGAAGCGCTTACTGTTGGCCATAATGATGGTTGCTCTCATCGCAGCGCTGACGGCCCCAGCGGCACAGGCCCAGGGCTACTGGTATTGGTGCTGGAACGACTCATCAGGCTCTTGGGACTACTGCTGGTGGAACGACGCCGTCGTTCAGAATCCTCAGCAGGGGGTCACCGCCGGGAAGTCCACCCAGACGTTCAATATCTCCGCGGGTACTCTTTAGGGTACCCGCGCGGGGTGTAGCCTCCGAGGAGAGAGGGGCCGTCACGGACGCCGCTAGCAAGACGCTCCGCTGGTAAATAGAGGCTTCTAGGAGCAGAAAGGCGGTCTGCGAAACCCCCTTGCCACGGTCCTAATAAAAGCCCCACAAAGGCGCTATGTCATCCGCAAATTATTATGCGGAAGTTAGCAGTGGTAGAGCCTGAAGGCTCCTGGGCGATAGGACCGGAGGAATGACGTACCACTGATGCCGGAGCGGATATCCTGGTAGCGGAGGCTGTTCGGAGGGTAGAGACAACCCTAGGCTAGGCTAAGATCGGACACTGCTACTCTTAG
>JAWWQA010000492.1:0-4353 GCA_033854695.1 Rubrobacteraceae bacterium | reverse complement strand
GAATCCCGAATGCAGGACTGTAAACTGAACGAGTTCGATACGGAGGCACTCGTGGACTGGGAGATGGCATGTCGGAGATAAGCTGGGAAGACTTCGAGAAGGTCGACGTAAGGGTTGGGAAGATCCTGGAGGCCGAGCAGTTTCCCGAGGTCCGTAAGCCCGCCATAAAGCTCTCTATAGACTTCGGACCGGAGGTCGGGGTAAAGAACACCAGCGCCCAGCTCACACGCCATTACACCCCGGAAGGGCTCGTCGGCAAGCAGGTGGTGGCAGTGGTGAACTTCCCTCCGAAGCGTATCGTCGGCTTTAAGAGTGAGGTGCTGGTCCTTGGCGTACCGGATGAGGAGGGCGCAGTAGTCCTTCTCGCGCCAGACCGCGAGGTGCCTTTGGGTAGCCGGATGTTCTGAGACACCGATCAAAGCGATTCGCCGCTTCTGCCGGCAATCGTGGTGAGCAAGGGCGGTTTCAAGGTCGCCATCGACGATCCGGGCACCGGCTACGGTTGCCGAAGGGTAGAGACCAAGGAGCAGTGGCGCTGGCTCATCGTCCACAGTGTGTACTTCGCGTAGGGCGGCTTCTTCGCTAAACTTGCTCTTCCGCCACCAGCACAGGAGACGATTAGAGGTTGCCGTTACGGGGCTAGGAGTGAGAAGGGATAAAATGGTATGTTTCTCAGTATCCAGTACACGAGAATGACCCAGAACGCCAGCCAGCCCCACAAGGGCGAGGTGGAGGTACCGGGCAGGTGCCCCCACCCTACTCTGAAAGTTGCATAAGACAGCAGGGAGTATGCCAAGAACGGCAGCATCAGTACCATCAGAGGGTTCAGGCCGAACGCCTCTCCAAGATGGCCGTGGAGCAACGCGTGCAAGGCGCGCGTGGTTCCGCATCCAGGACAGTAAAACCCGGTCAAGGCACGAAAAGGGCAGGGAGGATAAAAGTCCGAGGTCGAAGGGTCAAAGAGGAACAGGACGGCGGACCCGGCGGCAACGATGCCAAGAGACCCAACGATGACGGCCGGCTTCGACAGCGCCGATACCGTGAGGCACCCTACGGAGACCCGCCGTCCACACCCGCCGTCCTTACCCTCCGATAACATCCGGATCAGACCGAGTCGTTGGGCTATTGGGACTGGTCGATGTCTTACTGCTTGTTGACATCTTGCCGTTTGTTGACGTCTTGCTGCTTGTTGATGGCTGGCTGCTTGTTGATGTCTTGGTTGTTGCTGCCAGTGAGGGCCCCGAGCAGACCGAACGCGAAGATTAATACTATTACCAAGATACCGCTAACCACAGCGATGATTAGCGAGATGTTAGCGTACCTCACCGCCTGAGAAGCTCCCGCGTAGTTGCCGGCCTGCGACTTGGATCTCGCCTGGACGCTGAAGATTATTGCGATAATTCCGACGGGTAAACAGCAGAACAGCGTAGCCAGGATACTCAGAGGTAAAAGGTAGCCGGGGACGTTTGCTCCAGGTGGTCTTACCTCGGGCGTTTCAGCCATTCGTGTCTCCTCTTGTTGGTTTCGATCCTGGCGGATTTTCTCAGCCGGTTGGGCCTCCCGCAAGGACCTGGCGTTGTAGACCTACACCCGTTAGACAGGAACTGAATCGTGAGCGCGGCGATCTTGCCCTGCGGAGTGGCGTCTTCCTAGATGCTTTGTGCACAATTAGATCGAAAGAAGTTTAGAAAAGATTAGAAGGCAAGCTCAAATGGCTGGAAGTTTTGTACCCACATCTCCGATTATGCATCGCCTGGCACTAAAGCTACGCTTCGCGGTCCGTCATTTAATGGTAGCTTTACATTTCCTATGATCGAAGGAGGAGCATATGTCCGTACAGGACGTAGCGGCAGCACCGAACATACGGTGGCGCCGCTCGCTACAAAGCGCACGCGACGAGGCCCGTCGGGAAGGCAAGCTGGTATTAATCTACCTGTTCCATCATCGGTGCGGCGGCTCCCGTACGATGGGAGCCGCAACGTATCCCAACCCGGAGGTAGAAAGCTACATAGAGCAGCATTTTGTTCCGGTTCAATTTGACGTGCTCGAGCAGCCAGAAGTAGAAAGGCAGTTCAATTCCGACTGGACGCCAACGCTCATTGTCGAGGACACCGAAGGCCGCGAGCACCGACGGAGCCAGGGCTACCTCGACGCTGAGCGCTTTATCGGTGAGATGGCCCTGGCCTGGCTCAAAGATGCCATCGACCGTCGTGACCGCGAGACCGCGCCGGAGCGCTCTGACGAAGCACTCAAGCGAACCAAGAACGATCCGGCTCGTGAGCCGGAAGCCCTCTACTGGTCCGCGGTCGTCGCCTACCATTACACCGACGACCGAGACGACCTGATCGAGGGCTGGAACCGTTTACTGGAGCGGTTCCCACAAAGTGAGTGGGCCAAGCGAGCCGGGTACATCCGGCAGCAGTAGCGCGATACGTGCAGAGCGCGGAGTCTCAGCTCCGGACGTTTTATGTTTTGTAGTCGGTATCTTGGTAGCTCTGGTATAAGAATGTCAAGGCGAGCGCCAGGATCGCTCCATGCTCCACCAGGAGACACGGAAGCGCATAGCTCTTGATATCCCAGTAGGATACCGGGCTCTTCCACCGCCACTTGGAGATGGGCCAGAACGGCGGTCGCGCATCCTCGGCATGCATTGGGAAGTCCAGGATATTGTGTCCGGCCCACCCCAATAGAAAGGCGAGCAGAGCTCCGCTTGGATCTCTATGCTTCAGTCCAAGTATCTTGTACAGCGCGATCAAGGACCCCACTGGTACCAGGGAGTGGAGCGTGAGATCCACCTTACCCGAAGGTGGCTCAAAGTACTCCAGGGTCTCGAGAAACTCTTCCTTGAACTCTTCCTTCGTTATCGAGTCCCGGCGGTACCACAACAGGTGAGCTGCCTTTGCTAGTGTCGGCACATCCGGTAGCGCCGCGCCGGCCGCACCCCACACGGCAGCATGAGATTCTTCCGGCTTGATATACCGGAGCAAAGCCCACGTAAAGACCGCATGCGAGTACGTGTGCATAAATAGTATTTTAGTACAACAGGCATTCGGTATGCTAATTGAACGTCAACTATAGGTATAACTTGCCTAGTGGAGCATATGTTGGTATAGAGGGACCCTCAAGTAGCGATACGTGATGAGATTTTGTCCATGGTATACAAGGTGGTGGACTGAGCTGGTTGGTTTAAGAAGGAGCAAACTGTATCAGGAGCCGATTTCTTTAGCATGGGAATGTCTGGCATGAAGATAGACATTCGAGAGAAGGTTCGCTTTTTCCGTTCCTTCCTGGCAAATCCCCGACAAGTTGGGGCAATCCTGCCGACCAGCAGGAGAGCCGTCCGGGACATGCTAGACATGGCGAATTTTGGGCAGGCCCATTGTGTGGTGGAGCTCGGTGCCGGCACGGGCGTATACACGGAGGAGATCCTGAAGCGGCTGCGTTCGGACGCCCGTCTTCTGGCGTTCGAGTTAGATCCGGACTTGGTGGACACGCTCTCTGAAAGGTGCGTTGATCCCCGGCTCCGGGTTATCAACGACTCGGCGGAGAACGTGGAGAACTATCTAAACGGCAGCAAAGTAGACATCATCGTTTCAGGTATCCCCTTTACGTCCTTGCCGGGACCTGTCAAGCAGAACATATTCAAGCAGGTCTCGCGGGTGCTGGCACCGGAGGGGGTTATGGTGGCGATCCAGTACTCGACGATGGTGCAGCGGGATCTCGATCGGAACTTCGCCTCGGTTCGGCGGCGCCTTTCGCCCTTAAACGTTCCCCCCGCGTTCCTCTTCGCCTGCAGCGCCGCCCTTCCTCAGGAGGCCCCGGAGCGATGATAACCCGACGAAGCTGGCAGACAGCCCGTCGCTACGTATTAGGGCCGCTCGCTATAGGCACCGTGCTGCTCCTGGCCGGTCGCCGGCGAATTGGCCTTTTGAGTATTGGGGCGGCAGGGGCAACCTTGCTCTTCTTTCGGGACCCGGAGCGGCCTTTAGAGCCGGACCCGGACGTCGTCTACGCTGCGGCCGACGGCTTCGTGACGGATGTCGAGGAGACGCAAGAAGTCTGGATCCCGGGGGAGAGAGCGCTCAGGATCAGCACGTTCCTCTCGATCCACAACGTTCATGTGAACCGTAGTCCGGTCGAGGGGAGCATCACGAAGATGGAGGAGGTCGCGGGCAGGTTCGTCCCGGCGTTCCTGGGGGGCGCCAAAGAGGAGAACCACCAGAACCGGATCGCCATAGACGGTCCCAAAGGACGAGCAGTAGTAATACAAATAGCGGGCATGGTCGCCCGCAAGATCTCGCGCTGGGTCGAGATCGGGGAGAACGTCAAGACGGGGCAGAGGATAGGACTCAT
>JAWWQA010000491.1:0-6209 GCA_033854695.1 Rubrobacteraceae bacterium | reverse complement strand
GCCCTGGAAGTTCTCATCGTTGGTTAACGAGAAGACCAAGATCGGGAGCCGACTGGGCTTGCTCGAGGCCGAGCTAAAGAGGTCTGTCGAAGTGGCGTCAGGGGAGCTTGGCGCTTATACATATTATCCGATAGTTACTACTACATATTTATCAAGTGTTGTCAATACAAAATTGAAATAACAAAAAGAGCGTTTAAACTTAGATGGAGATGAGCAAGAGGAGCTACAACCAGTACTGTGCGGTAGCGCGGGCACTCGACGCTCTTGGAGAGCGTTGGACGCTGTTGGTGATTCGCGAGTTACTCTCGGGGCCCAAGCGGTTCAAGGATCTTCTGGCGGGGCTCCCTGGAATCGGGACGAACCTTCTCACTGCGAGGCTCAAGGATCTCGAGAGCAAGGGTCTGCTGTGCCGGGTGAAGCTGCCGCCGCCGGCTGGCTCGACCGTCTACGAGCTGACCGAACGCGGCCAGGAGATCGAACCCGTTCTCATAGGGCTGGCACGCTGGGGTATCCGTCTGCTCGACGCGCCGCGCCGGGGTGAAGTCTTTCGGCCGGTCTGGGCGGTTCAGGCAATGAAGGCAACCTTCAGGCCAGAGGCCGCGCAAGGAGTGTGGGAGACCTACGAGTTTCGCGTCGGCGAGGACGTGTTCCACGTCCGGGTCGAAGACGGGGCATCGGAGCCTCGGTACGGAGCTGCGTGGAAGCCGGATCTCATCGTCACGACCGATGCGGACACCTTCCTCGCTCTTGTCTCCGGGCATCTCGAGCCGGAGGAGGCTGCGGAGTTGGGAGGGTTCGAGATCGAAGGCAACCCGGAGGCGCTGTCACGGTGCAGGAAGATGTTTAGTCTGTCGGCGTCCACACACTCTATTTCCCCCTAGTCACTCCGACGATCTTAGATCGTCAGCTTTCTCCTCACCGGATGGTGTGCTAGCTTTAGTCTATGGATAACTCTCGCATCAGAGTAAGGTACGCTCCGAGCCCGACGGGCTCGCTGCACGTGGGCGGCGTGCGTACCGCGCTCTTCAACTGGCTCTTCGCCCGCAAGAACAACGGCACGTTTGTACTACGCATAGAGGACACCGACCTCGAGCGCTCCACCGAAGAGTCGGTCGAGCAGCTCAAGCGGTCTCTGCGTTGGATCGGCCTGGAGTGGGACGAAGGTCCCGAGGTCGGTGGCACTCATGGACCCTACCGCCAGACCGAACGCTTCGATCTCTACCGCCGGGCGGCGAAGAAGCTCCTCGACTCGGGTGCTGCGTACCGCGACTTTGCAACCACCGAAGAACTCGCCGAGTTCCGGGAGAGGGCGCGGGCCGAAAAGCGGCAGCCCATCTACACCGGCGGCCCTTACCGCGAGATGGACCCCGAAGAGGCACAGAGAAAAGTGGAGGCCGGAGAGCCCTACACCGTGCGGTTCAAGACGCCGCGCGAGGGGAAAACGGTGGTGGAGGACATGATCCGGGGCCCCGTCACCTTCGAGAACGCGAACCTGGAGGACTTCGTCATCATGAAGTCTACGGACACCCCAACCTACAATTTCGCCGCGGCCGTGGACGACGCGGAGATGAGGATAAGCCACGTCATCCGGGGCGACGACCACCTCTCGAACACGCCACGCCAAATCCTGATACACCAAGCCCTTGGCAACGAGCTGCCGGCATTCGCCCACGTGCCGCAGGTCCTTGGGCCGGACAAGAAGAAACTATCCAAGCGCCATGGGGCAGCGAGCGTGGAGGACTTCGCGGCGCAGGGGTATCTGCCAGAGGCGCTCTTCAACTACCTCGCGCTCCTGGGGGCAGGGTACGCCGCAGACGAGGAGATCTTCTCTCCCAACGAGCTGGCCGAAAGGTTTCGCATAGATAGGGTAAGCGGCAACCCTGCGGTCTTCGACGAGAAGAAGCTCACCGCCATAAACGCCATCTACCTCAGGCGCCAGAGCCCCGAGGAGCTCGCCTTGATCGCCGTCCCAATGCTCGCCGAGTCGGGGGTCGCAAGCCCCGACGAGCTCCAGCACGACATGCCGCGCCTCACAGAGATAATGGCGCTGCTCAAGGACCGTTTGAACCGCACTACGGAGATCCCCGAAGCGGCCGGCTACTTCTACGGCGGAGAAATCCAATACGACCCCGAGCAGTTCGAGAAGCAGTTCGGCAAGGAGTTCGTGCGCGAGAACTTCCCGGAGCTCGTGGAGCGCTTGAAGGCACTGCCAGAATGGACCGAGGAAGCCATAGAGGAAACCGTGCGAGGATTCGCGGACGAGAAAGAGAAGGGGGCGCGGCACCTGATACACCCCTTGCGCTTCGCCACCACCGGCCGCACCGTGAGCGCCGGTCTCTTCGAGACGATGGTCCTGCTGGGGCGGGAACGCGCCCTCCTTCGCGCGGAGCGCGCGGCGGAGCAAATAAAGCAGCTGTCCATCTAACTCGATCCACTTCAAAACTAACGCCGCCATCGCCCGCCACCAGGCTCCATCGTTCTTGTCAGGACTGGCATAAGAGCTGGCTAGAACCCTTTGACGATACGGGGTTCGTCGTTTAAACTCTGTGCTCGGTTATTTCGCGGCCCCATCGTCTAGAGGCCTAGGACATCGCCCTCTCACGGCGAAAACCGGGGTTCGAATCCCCGTGGGGTCACTCCAGGAAGCCCGTCTCTGACGGGCTTTTTCTATGGTCCCATACCCGACCAATAGCCAATATGAACGAGAGTAGCACACGATACGGTTTTCGTGGTCGTCAAATGGTCGTCAACCTACTACCGGTAGTTTGTTGTTAGCGGACATAGAGGAAGAGTCCTTTGCCCGAAAACAACAGCTCAAACAACTCGCCTAACTCCTTGGGCGGGGGCGTCTCTGAGAATGCCTTCCACTTGCGCCATAGCATTAGGTATGGCTCCAGCCACCTCCTTACCTTCCTCAGTGCCTCCGGCCAGCATAAAAGAGGCCCTCTCCTCCTCTTCTTCCTTTTTCCCCTCTCCTCTAGAAAATCGGCGTTTATTCACCAACAGAACGTGAACGTGCAACACACCAGTTGCCAGTCGCGCCTTATGGCTAGGTCCTTCCTTACCTGGTATTTGGGCCCAGCCCAGGGCGTTTTTCACCTTCTTGTAGCTTTGCTCTGTCCAACTGCGTAAATAGTAGAGCCCTACCACCTCTGCGAGATCCCCAGCAGACATCTTGCTCTCTTCTTTGGCTCGCTTTGTGCCCGGAGCTGGCAAGTTGCTCGCTAAATAGCAAGTGCTGAGCTCTGGCAACTCGGCGGGATCAGTGGTTGCCACTACCAATCGCCTTTGTTTGGCCACTCCAAACGACCGACTCTCAGCCTCCAAAGCCCACCACCACTACCGTTCAATGTGTCCATCCCTGAAGCTACGCTCTAGCTTCACCCATTCCCCAGGATCGTCCTCTCCTTTCCAAGGAGCTATCCATGCGATCTCCTCCACTGAGCCAGGCTCTCCTATAGGGTGGTACCAGGCGTAGGAGGGCTTTATGGCCAACACGTAGGGTATCTCTGTCTTATTCTCTAGTCCCTCTTTGAACTTGCGATGCTCGCCCTAGAGGATGTCCGCTACCACTGCTCTAAAAGGGAGCTCCATCTCTAACGCCTGCTCGACCAACTCTAAGTAACAGGACTTACGCGGTGGCTCGTAGCTGAGATGGACAAGCCTTGAGGAGGAGACGCTGAGGGCATAAGAAAAAGGCCGGGGCACAGAAGCCCCCGGCCCCATAGCACCTACCACTCTAGTAGAGCTACTATGCCTTTCGTAGACCTAGCGGTGGTTCCAGTTCCAGTTTTGGTGCTTCTTCACGAATTTCACGCACGCACGCTTACTATTGAAGCCAAAACGTGCAAAGTTGTTTTTGCAATCAGCCGTGCTTCTGGGTTGCCCATTATTGTTCCAGTTCCAGGTGGGGTTACAGTTAGGGTCCAAGTTGGGGTTACAGTTAGGGTTCCCGTTGGGGTTGCAGTTGGAGTTCCAGCTAGGGTTACAGTTCCCGTTAATCCAGTTATTGTTGTTGACACTGTTAGTACCGTTCGAGGTACCACCTAGATCGGCCCATGCCGCCGGAGCCATGACCAGCACCAGCAGCACCACTGCTATCAACAACCACCACTTACTTAACTTCATGTTTCCGTACTCCCTTCTGCTTCCGCTTTCTAGAGAATGTCCAGATCTAGAGAAAAATACCTTCTGCAAAAACTTCGACGCCTTCTCTCCTCTTGCTCAGAAGTACCCCCTCTCTTCGAATCACTCTTTCCACAACTACCTTAAACAATATTTTGAAACTTACAATATATTCTACAGAAATTCTAATCAAATTCTTATTATTTTCCAAACCACCCCACATTCTGCATCTGCCAAAGGTGCCTTGGGAATTCCTTATAGCCATTTGCAACTTGCTTTTACGGCTTGAGGGCTACGAGCGGCTGCCCGCTACGGTATCTGGGCTGCACTTTATCGCTTTCGCGTGCCTCTTGCTTCACCAAGCAATCTCTGTGTTCTCAGAAGCTTAAGCTCTTTGAGGCATAATAAGGATAGCGAGGTGCGTATGGCGACAGTGGGACAACATAAGCTCAGGCTCGGCGAGCTAGGCAAGTGCTTGATCACGGCAGCCGAGCGATTCACCGAAGACGACATGATGACCTACGCGGCAGCAATAGCCTACCAGATGTTCTTCTCGCTCTTTTCTTTGGTCATCTTCCTCATCTCACTACTCGGGATTCTCCAGATCTCTGGCTTCTTCGATCAGCTTCTAGACCAGGCGCAAACCGCCCTGCCTGGGCAAGCTGCGTGGATAGTAGAACAAGTAATAGGGCAGGTCCGCGAGCTATCCGGTATTGGGGTGCTCTCATTCGGAGTCATTGCCACCCTCTGGTCGGCCTCCACGGGCGTTAGGGCGCTCATGCATGCTTTAAACGCTGCCTACCATGTCGAGCAGCCACGGCCGACATGGAAGCGCTTCCCACTCTCGATTTTCTACGCAGTCCTTCTCATGGTCATGATAATCGTCCCGCTCGGGTTGATACTGATAAGTTCCCAGGAGGTGAGTTGGATCGCCGATCAGCTAGGCGTAAGTACTGTATTCGCCACATTGTGGAGCTGGCTCCGTTTTCCCGTTGCGGTCCTGTTTCTGATGGTAGTCATAGCGTTTGTCTATTATCTGCTACCTAACGCCGACGAGCCGTTTCGGCTCGTCACCCCGGGGGCGGTGCTCGCCGTGATTGCTTGGGTAGCTGCCTCACTCGTCTTCTCCTACTACGTGTCGAACTTCGTGGTCTACAACGCAACCTATGGGAGCCTCGGCGCGGTCCTCGCCCTGCTCCTTTACTTCTTTATTACCGCGTCCGTGTTGCTATTTGGGGCAGAAGTAAATGTAGCAATCTACCATAAGTTCGCTAAAGATGAGAAAGAAGGGGAGAAGGCACGGGAAACGAGCTAATAAGGCTGGCGTCCAGGGATTGCCGTTGCTCTAACCTCCGAACAACCTCCACCCCTCCCCGTTGCCTCCACTTGGCTTCTAGCTCTCGCTCCGATATTTGTGCCTTCATAGCCTCCTGCAGTACCCAAGCTGGTTATGTGGCTACGATAGCGCGTCTTCTACGCCAGAAACAGTAGCGCAAAGGCCGCGCCGACGCCCGCTCCCGCGAGTGCTTGAGGAAGCGTGTGAGCCTCCGACGCTACGCGCGACCAGAGGACTGCCGGGAGGATGAGAGCGAAGACGAGCCCAGGCAGGCCGAGGACGAGGAGACCGGCCGCAGCGGCGTGCCCGGCGACCGCAGCGTGAGCGCTGGCTTTCCAGACCAGCGTCGTGGAGGCGACCGCGGCACTGGCCAGACCCATCGAGAGTGCCGTCCGGAAGAGGGTTGTGGGAGCTCCAAGGAGAGCCAAAACCCCAAGGAGAGCGACAAAGGTGCCGAGTAGGACAAGGGCCGGGACGAGGCGTTCGACGCGAGCGGAGATCCAGAAATCCCCCACGCGCCTGTGGCGCCGGAGCACGAACACATACCCCGCCACGAAGGCCGCCGCCGCGAGCTCGACGGCCACGTAGAGGATCGCCCTGGAAGAGGTCGCCTCCGAGAACGCTACGAGAGCGTAGAGCGCCGTGAAGATAGAGAACGGGTTCAGGACGTTAGTGAGGAGGCGTGCGGTATGCTGATGAGTATTCACGAAGGGTAGAATCTAGCACGTGCGACCCTCCCCCACACCCG
>JAWWQA010000490.1:0-8503 GCA_033854695.1 Rubrobacteraceae bacterium | reverse complement strand
TTCTTGACCCCTTCAGAGTGCGGGGATGATGGAGTTTGTGCTGGCGGCGAGCTATCGGCAAGGGGTCCGTGGGTAACTGGAGTTTGTGCCGGTGAACTATTGGCAAGGGGCCCGTGGGTAACTTCTTCGTAGCCTGGAGGTGTACCCCGTACCCAAGTGCTGCCATTATAGTAGTGCCATTCTCCTAATTCGCCGAGCTTGGCCCACCAGCGGCCGTCGTGGTCTTGGACCATCAACTGCTCACTTTGGGCGTCGAACTCCTCGTCGCTAAGGCTTCCGGCAGCGTGTTGAGCTAAAAGCTCAGAGTAGCGGCGGTCGGCTTCCTGGAAATTTACCTCTTGGTCTCTAAAGTCCACTCTTCATACCTCTAATGTAACCTTCCAATGTAGAATTCTACGCCAATTCGGCAGGTCTTGTGGCCTTCCGGACGCCGGATCTAGCCCGTGGGGCGAGTCTGGATTTGATGAGTAGGGTGGGAGGCCAGCAGTTCTCTCCTCTATTCCTCCATGCCCGACCAGCTTCCTTTTAACGCCGGGGTTGCCCAACGCCCCGGCTTTTTGTGTCCGCGTCCGAGTAGCCCGAAAAACAGGACGCCTGCTTTCTAAAATGGTAAGAGATCCTTGCTGCTTTCTTAATGTCCTCTTAGAGTAGGGAGGCACACTGAGTGTGCAGCCTCTTAATGCCCGACGCAGGCTGCGCTGGTCGGACTAGCACACTGTTCCTCATCATTCCTCCGGCCAGCTCATTTCGTCGCCGGGGTTTCCTACTGGCCCCGGCGCTCTTTACGCAAACGGGACTTTTGGCTTCTGCTGACCACGAAGCGGGGGAGAGGATTGCACAGAAAGGTATAGAGTCTTCTCGCAGGCAATAGTCCACAATATTCGACCATCCTCCGCAGCAGCAGCAGCAGCAGCAGCAGCAGCAGCAGCAGCAGCAGCAGCAGGAGGAGGAGGGAACCGGCACCCATGGTCCTTTCCCACTTTCACATCATTCATACGGGCGCTGATTGTATTCTACGCTTCCCCGATTAGCCCTGCCTGACGATAGAGGATCTCTACAGTTTCCGAGATAGCTTGTGTGTAGTATGGGACCATAGGTAAGGAGTGGGCGCTGGTGGCGAGCAGGCGCTAGAGGACGCAAAGATCTCGAAATGTTATCCTCAGCAGGGCGGAGGCGTTCGCGTTTCCGCTTCCTTAATGGCTCGCAACGGACTAGAGGTTTAACGGGTAGATGCTTCTCAGGGTGGGCTTGGCCATGATGCTCTTTGCGGTCACGCTGGCGGCTGTGGTCGTGGTCGTGGTGAATCTCTCGGGATCCAAGGAGCCGGCCGCGCCCGTGGAGCGTCAGGCCACCGAGGAGCCTTCTCAGACGCTCTACGAGGAACCTTCCCAGGAGAGTGAGGTCGTGACGCTGCCAATCGTTCCCCAGGACTGGCCACAGCCTTCGGGAGAGGAGGTCGCAGCTACCCAGGCCCCCCGCTACTACATTCCGCCTCGGGACTCGGCGCTCTCCCTTACGGTGGATGCTATAGGTCTCTATGACGTGCCCGTCATAAACTCCAACGACCCAACCGCTCTTGACCAGGGTGTGATCCACGTTCCCCAGACACCTATGCCCTGGGAGCAGCGGCCGCAGAAGAACGTATACCTGGCTGGTCACCGTCTCGGCTACCCTGGCACGGGGAGCCGCCTGGTCTTCTACAACCTCAACAAGCTCACCCAGGGCGACTCGGTGGTCCTCAAGGACGGGGCGGGCGACACCTACGAGTATCGGGTGAGCGAGGTGTTCGTGGTGACGCCCGACGCCGATTGGGTAGTTGACCCGGTGCGCAACCGCGATATGGTCACCTTACAGACCTGCACGATGCCCGACTTCAAGAACCGCATAGTCGTCCGGGCAGATCGCATCTAGAAGATGATCGCCGCCGTAGCTTCGTGGAACGGTCTTCTTTTCCTCCGCCTTCCCGCTGTCGCAGCGTATAGCTTAGTTCGGCATCGAAGGTCGAGAATCGGGAATCGAGAGTCGGGAACCGAGTTGAGAAAGAACGACTCATTACTCTACGATTTCCTCCTGGATCCCACAACCTGCCCATAGTTGAGTAGCGTAACAAGGACGAGCCCGCCGACGGCGTTCCCGAGAGTGGCCGGAAGCAAGAAACGGACGAGATAATCTATCCAAGAAGTCTGGCCGGCGAAGACGCTCATCAGAACCTCCGTGGAGCCCGCGATACAGTGCGCCAGACCGGTGGCCGGGATAAGAAGGACCAGCAACCAGGTGAAGAATACTTGCGAGATAGTATCTTGAACAGCCGCCACCATCCAGGCTATGAGCGCCACGAGCCAACCCCCGATCACCGCCTTCAGGGTCACCTCCCAGAACCCCTCCTCCATTTTGCGAGCGGTCTCGCCGAGCAAGAGGTCAAAAGCTGTGGAACTAAGTATTCCTCCGTAGGTAAACACAAAAGCGAAGATTATTACGCCAAGGACGTTGAAGGCAAAGATTATTGCCCAAAGCCGTAGCATGTCCAGTAGCTTGCTCCGGTCCGTGAGCACCACGGCGACCGGAGTTACGGTATTTTCGGTGAAGAGCTCTGCACGACCCAAGATAACGATGAGAAACCCTATAGGATAGGCGGCTATAGCCGCAAGCCCTATGCCGCCGGTCAGCGACCCTATAACCGCCAGCGCAACCACCGAGAACGAGATGTTGAGCCCGGCGGCAAAGCCACTGAATGCGAGTCCCGTGCTGCCTCGGCGCAGCTCTGCCCTTCCATTGTGGACTACGGCTTCCAATATTTCCGCGGGCGTTTTGGTAGCAGCCATAGGCTTGATATATGGCTTACCGTTATGATCTCTAAACCTTAGGGACGCTGGCAAGACCCGGCATAGCGCATGATGGTGCTCGCGGAAGGATGCAGACTTGGTGGTATAAGGAAACTGTTAATAAGGGCCGGCAAGCCTTACATCAAATCTTCTACTTTACTAGCCGGGACCACGGTAACGTCAAAAACGTCATCCCATTCGGAGGCTAACTCGAGAATCCCGGCATCACTTTCCGCAGAGAAAATCGTGATGACCCTAGGATCGGGAGTCTGCAACCAATACTCGCCTATCAGGTCTATCCCTTCGATACGCCCTTTAGTAGGCGCCTTCCCGATCTGTGGCCCCTGCATCCTGCGGGCGAGATAATCATCCAAAGTTGTGGCGTTTCCTTCTTTCTCTCTAAGCAGTGCCGCGAACAGCATATGATCTATAACTCCTTTGCTTGTCTTTACTACGAAGACATTGTAGGGGCATGAAGAAAGCGGGGCTCTTACGCTCCGGCCTTATTATTCTTCTGCGGTTGCGAGAATTGGTACCCTCCTTGCAAATAAATGTATGCCCGCCCCGAAGTGGATCATAGGCTATTTAGGGTAAAACTTGGGTGTCTCAGGAGGCCTCTTCTCGCAAACTCAAGGGAGCACAGGGCATAGAAAGAGCCGGGGCTATTACACCCCGGCTCCGGGAACTGAAGCCTTACTAAGGCTAGCAACTGCCGTCAGTAGTAAGGAGAACCCATCCTGTGCCAGGGTCCCAGCCCCAGTACTGCCATACACAACTCTGGTACCAGTCGCAGAAGTTGTGATTGCAAGTAGGTTGGGCCATAGCTGGCAAGGGGCTGGTCACTACAGCCATCGCCGCCATAATGGCCGCTACAGTAAAGAGTGCAATGGTGCGTCTCACTATACATCACCTCCTCTTGTTAGCTATACGCTCTTATTTATCTCACCACGGGCCTTATTTACCTCACCACGGGTCGTTCCTAACATCTTCTCTAAGTTAAGCTCAAAGAGCTTGCGCTACCAGGAGAGTACGTTTCCGAGAAGACACCTTCTAGGCAGCTCGACAATAAAGGGCGAGCGAAGCGAACAGCCTCTAGCGTCTCCTTACTTCTCCGACCCCGGTTATGTTTCGGCTAACAGTAGGATTCTCAACGTATTCCACCGACCCCAAACCACTAATTGCTACGTTGAGCTCATCACTCGCATTGATGATAGCTTCTCCTGCTCCACTAAGGTCAACCGTCGCTTTTTTAGTTGCAAGCTTCTCCGCTTGGTAGCTGCCAGCACCTGAGATATCGACCTCTTGGCTATCGGCTTCGCCGGCTACCGTCACGTCTCCTGCACCGCTGGTAGAAACATTCAAGCTATCGGTGCTGATGTCTGAGGCATCGATGCTTCCTGCTCCTTGTAGCTCCAGTGCGCTAAGGTCCTTAACGGTCAGCTCGTAATTGATCGTTTTGGTTGGCGTAGGCATCGTGTTATTAGCCTCAATGGTCAGGCGGTTGTTCTTAACATTGGTTTGGATATGCGGAAGAACATTGTCTTCAGCCTCAATGGTTAGCGATTCACTACCCGTCTGCCGAATGGTTAAGGCGCCGGTTCCGTACAAAGCAACTTCGGAAAAGCCGCTCACGCTCCTTGTTTCGCTCGCTATGTTACCAGAACCGCGCTCGGTAGCACAGCCAAGTACAACGAAACTGCCAGGTAACAGTATTAGCACCAGAGCGGCCTTTCTCCAGCCGCCGGACAAGAAGGATGAGCGCATTGGTCCGTGATAGAACTCAGTTCTCACATCTACATCCTCCCTATCCGATGAGGACCTTGTTTGCTTCTTCTGCCCTAGCCCTTACGGCCAGTATCATGCCACCGAAAGATCTCTCATGCATCCTCAGGAGATGTAGGTTTCCGAGAAGAGGCTCTGTCGGGAACCCGGTGAACAACAAGCGGGTTGCCTGTACGAAGGCGATAGTGTCTGGCAGAATCATCGGACGCAGAGTGCACAAACTCTAGCGTCAGAAAGTAAACTCCCATCGGACATGATGCCAGCCAAAGGACAGGATGAGTCCGATCGTCACGAAAAAGAGACGGTTGGGGGGGCGCGTCGGCGGCAGACGCTTGTCATAGTGTTTGGACTGATAGTGATGGCTGCACTTGCAGCTTTCGTAACTGTGGTCCTCTTGAGTGATCGGCGCCAGGAGACGTCCGAGCTACAAGGCGTGAAGAGCTTTGACAATCTGAGCCGTGAGCACACTGACGGTTACGTTACCTACGAGCAGACCCCACCGGTAGGTGGGATTCACAACCCCGTGTGGCAGGACGCTGGCTTCTACAAGGAGCCTGTGCCCGAGGAAACAGCAGTCCACACCCTTGAGCACGGGGCGGTTTGGATCACCTATAGTTTCGACCTTCCACAGGATCAGAAAGAGAAGCTGCGGCAGGTTGTGGAGAGCCAGGACTGCCTGCTGGCGAGCCCCTATCCGTATTTGCCGGCTCCGGTAGTGGCTTCTGCATGGGGTAAGCAACTGCAGCTTGAGGACGTTGACGACCCTAACCTCCAGGAGTTTATTCGCATCTATAGGAAGGGTCCCCAGACTCCTGAACCTGGCGCCTCCTGTACCGGTGCCACGAAGATAAATCTGCCGGTGCAAGATAGCAATCAGTAGCAAACACCACTAACTTGCCCAGACGTTCATTTTGTTTCATCTCTCCTACTTTTCAAACGGGATCGAATACGGGGATCTCCTTTGTTTCCGTAGCCGCATCTGCTACAGGAGTGCCGTATGTGTGGAAGCTCTCCGGCAGCCTGAGGTTCCAGGCCTGGCCTTTCGCACGCTCGGCCTGGGTCCAGGTGACGGGCTCCCAGTCGGGAGCGAAGATCAAATACCCTCCAGAGAAGATTTCGATGCGGTTGCCGCCGGGCTCGTAGACGTAGAGGAAGAAGCCCTGGGTTACCGCGTGCTTGGACGGTCCGGTCTCGATGTATATACCGTTCTCCAGGAAGATGTCGGCGGCGCGCAGCAGGTCCTCGCGGTTATCGCACCAGTAGGCCACGTGGTGGAGCCGGCCGTGGCTGTTGGTGGCGTCGAGCGTGTAGGCGATATCGTGGGCCAGCGGGGTGACGCTGATCCAGGCTCCCGCTTCGGTACCGTCGTCGAGAACGACGTTCTCCCGCAGCTTGAACCCCAGATACTCCTCCATGAACTCCCGGTTGCGTGTAACCTCCTGGCAGAGTACGTTTATGTGGTCCAGCCGGCGCACGCTCACGCCCCGGGCGGGGTATTTCTGGGGCTGGTTCTTTAGCGCGGGGCCCGAGCCTTCGGGAGCCCGGTATTTTTGGGACTCGTAGTAAACCTCCATCAGGTGTCCGTCGGGATCTTCGAACTGATAGCCAGGGCCGTGACCCACGTCGCCTTCGGTCCAGCCTTTGCCTAGTCCACTCTTCTCTAGCGCCTGAACGCGACGCTCCAGCGCCTGCAAGCTGGCTGTACGCCATCCGGTGTGACCCAGGCCGGCGTTCCTGGCCTCAGTGAGCTTGAGGGTATTGCTATCGTAGTCGCCGTACGCCCTTAAGTACACCGATTGGCCCTGACGGTTGGCTTCTTCCATACCCAGCACTTCCTTGAAGAACCATAGGCTCTCGTCGGGTTTAGGGCTTAGCAGCTCGACGTGACCCAGGTGGGCAATATCTTGAATAGGTTCTTGGGCTTCTGCCATGGAGCCGGCCTCCTTTTACTCTCCCTTGGTTGCTTTGGCTTCTTGCTCGGCCTCCATCTCCGCGATCTCCTGTATGTACTGTGCGCCACGGTTGGCTACGGATAATCCACCGAAGAGATAGGCCAGGTTTACGACCGCTTGCATCTCTTCCCATGTTGCGCCGGCACGACGAGCCGCTATGCCGTGTAGCTTGGCTGCATCACGAAGCGTGATGAGCAGCATCCCGAAGAGCATCAGCTGAGATGTCTTTACATCGAAGACATCGGGGTACATGCAGTGCTCGCGGAGCTGTTCTTGCATCGAGAGTATCTCAGGATCCAGCCTGGAAAGTAGCTCGGTGCGCGCCTGAATGCGCGGCGGGACGAACCCTAACAGCTCTTCGTAGATGCGGCGGTACTCCTCCAGCTTGTCCTGGTCGATTTTAGGTTCCGGTAGGTTGCCCATGTCGTTCACTTATCACTCCTAATCTATGGGTTGCGGTGCCAGCTCAGTCTGCCATCATAGGCGCATCCGACCAGAAGTAGCGGGCCGAAGCTAGAAGTCCATAGGCAGGCCCACATAGTTCTCGGCGAGGGTTGTCGCTGCGGCACGCGAGCTCGTCACGTAGTCTAGCTCGGTGAGCTGCAGGCGGTGCTGGAAGTCATTGTCGCTATCGAAGCGGTGCAGCATAGACGTCATCCACCAGGAGAAGCGCTGCGCAAACCACACGCGACGTAGACATGTCTCGGAGTACCGATCGAGCGGGCCGGTCCGGCCGGACGCGTAGAATTCGACGAGCGCCCGGACGAGGACGCAGACGTCGGCGACGGCGAGGTTCATCCCCTTGGCTCCGGTCGGGGTTACGACGTGTGCGGCATCGCCGGCGAGGAAGAGCCTGCCGTACTGCATTGGTTCGACGAGGAAGCTCCGCATCGGAGTGATGCCCCTACCTTCCTTGAGGATCGGCCCCTCGTTGAGCGTCCAGCCGTCGTCGGTGGCGAACCGCGTGTGGAGCTCCTTCCAGATGCGATCGTCCGACCAGTCCTCGATGTCATCGTCGGGGTCGCACTGGATGTAGAGACGTGTGAGCTTTGGCGAGCGCATGCTATGCAGGGCGAAGCCGCGCTCGTGGTACGTATAGATAAGCTCCTCCGATGACGGCGGTGCCTCGGCGAGGATCCCCAACCAGGCGAAGGGGTATTTTCGCTCGTACACGGTCAGGATGCCGTCCGGGATGGACGGCCGGCACACCCCATGGAAGCCGTCGCAGCCGGCGATGACGTCGCAGGTCAGCTCCTGGTCTTCGCCGTCCTTCCGGTAGCGGATGGCCGGCCTCTGCGACTCGAGGTCGTGGACGCTAACGTCTTTGGCCTCGAAGATGATCTGTCCGCCCGCGTCGAGCCGGGCGCGGATGAGGTCCTTCACCACCTCGTGCTGACCGTAGATCGTGATCGCACGCCCGCCGGCAAGCTCGTACAGGTCGATGCGGTGGCCCTGCCCGCCGAAGCGGAGCTCGATCCCGTGGTGGACCATCCCCTCTTTTTCCATCCGGTCGCCAACGCCCGACTCGTTTATCAGGTCGACCGTGCCCTGCTCGAGCACACCCGCCCGGATCCGCTTCTCGACGTAATCACGGCTGCGGATCTCGAGTACTACCGATTCGATGCCCTGCAGGTGCAGAAGGTGCGAGAGCAGCAGCCCTGCCGGTCCGGCCCCGACGATCCCAACCTGTGTGCGCATGTGCGTTGCTCCTCTATCACTAGTCACAGTCATCAGGCGGACTCAGGTGTAGCCGATGCGCTCGATCAGACACCCGTCATTCCCACCAGCGTGACTCTTGGGGCACAGCAAGGTGCCTGGCACTGTTATCCAGCGGGATAGGGGGTCGGATGGTCGCGGCGTCGACGGGCTTGAGGTTCGGTATCCATGCGACTTTCCTGACTATCAATATCATAGCTCTATCCACCCTTGTCTCTCAGACCTTACACC
>JAWWQA010000489.1:0-5964 GCA_033854695.1 Rubrobacteraceae bacterium | reverse complement strand
TTGAGGGCTGCGTTGGTGAGGGTGTCCTTTGCCTCTGAAGCATAATCAAGCGTAGGAACTTCCCCCTGCACAGTAGAAGGTGCGGCTTCTTCGCTAGAAGATGAGCCTTCTGAACCGGACGTTTCTGAGGTGTTGTCAGGAACCTGCGTAGTAGGAAGTGTCGCTACGTCTCCACTGGGCGTGTCTTCTGAACCAGACGTTGCTGATGCACTGTAGTCCTGCATCAACAACCAAGCGAGGCTGCTGAGCAGGATCACACTGAAGAGCAGCGTCGCCAGGGCGCGAAAAAGCCTGCCCTTTCGTCTTCTACCGCTCTTGAAGACTTCCATAGGCGACGCGGTGTGCGGTTGGATGGCCGTCCTCTTCGGTAGCTTCTCCGTAGTTGAAAGGAGTGGTGCAGCAGCCATCTTTGTCGTCGTCTTCTCTGCGTTTACGACAAGCGGGGAGAGAGCGGACCCTACCCGCTCCAGATCGTTCGCCAGCTCGATCGCGCTCGCGTAACGCTCCTCAGGGTCCTTGGCGAGGAGCTTCGCCGTCAGAGCGTTCAGAGGTTCCGGGATGTTGGAGTTGGCTTCTCGGGGCGAGCGCGGCGGCTCATCGACGTGCTTCAAGGCCATGCTCACGGGGCTCTCACCGCTGTAGGGGAGCGTGCCGGTAAGCATCTCGTAGAGAACCACGCCCAACGAGTACAGATCGCTTCGAGGGTCCACCGCCTTCCCCATCGCTTGCTCGGGGGATATGTAGCCCGGGGTTCCCAAGATGAGGCTTGAACGAGAGGCCGTCGTGGTTGCGGTAGCGGCACGGGCGATCCCGAAGTCGGCCACCTTCGCGTAGCCCGCCTCCGTCAAGAGGATGTTCTGGGACTTTATATCCAGGTGGATCACCCCGTGCTCGTGAGCATGCCCCAAAGCTCGGGCTACCTGGAAGCCCAACTCGGTGACGGCGCTCGGATCTAGCAAGCCGTTGCCGAGTATGCGGTCCTTGAGGGTGCCGCCAGGGACGTACTCCATGGCTATGTAGTACATATCGTCTTCAGAGCAGCCCTGATCGTAGACCGGGACTATATTTGGGTGGTTGAGGGAGGCAGCACTCCTTGCTTCGCGCCTGAAGCGTTTGACGAGCTCCTCGTTCTTGGCGTATTTGTCTCTGAGCACCTTTAGGGCCACGTCCCGATCCAGGACCTCATCATGGGCCAGGTAGACCTCGGCCATGCCTCCGCTGCCCAGGGGCTCACTACGAGTATAGCGGTTATCGACTAGCGTTTGCGGCATAAGTGTTTTATACCCATTTCGCGTCTTGCCCATGCACGACAAACTCTTTGGCCAGGATTTGGTTTGGAGAGCCTATGTTGCCGCAATATATTGAGTACACTATCCTGGAGGCACAATCTATAGTGCTTACTACGATACTTGTGCAGCTACCTGCAGGAGAACTGATGGACGATAAGCAAAACTACTTGCGCTGGCTAGAGGAGATGTGGGACGTTCAGAAGTTCGACATCCACGGCAGCGCGGAGCGAGAAGAGAAGAGGACGGAAGAGGTCCTCGAGATGTTCAAGGGCCTGGCCCGCCTTTCGAGGCACCACGTAGAATCTCCAGACTTCCCGGCTTGGGCGCCTCCTGATGGTAGAGATGGAAGTCCTTGAAGGTCCTCAGGATTTCTAGCCGCTGGCTCCCGCCGTGCTCGCCGTGGCCGCTGCGGAGGAGTCCTCTCGCTTCCACAAGATGACCACCAGCCACACAACGAATACCCTCATCTCCAGAGGCAATTCCTCCGGCACGTCTACTATCCACTCCCTGTTGAAGAAGCCCTTGCGCCTGACGGAGCCGACCAGACCAATCCCATCGCGCGAGAGGACGAAAGCACTTCTCCAGGCCGATTCCTTCTTCAGCTCGTATCGGTTGCCGCCGTGCTCGAACACGAAGCGGTCCTTCCAGGCACTCTGCTTCTCGGCCATGGCGACCACTCGACCATCCTCTTTTTCGAGGACGAATTCCTTGCTACTCCATCCCTAGCGGTACGCTTGGTAGTGCGTTCCTCCGACCTCGAGCTTCGCGGTTTCGCGCCAGTTCGCTAGGTCCGCCCGGGCGACGGTCGTTCCGCTTCTGTCAAAGACGGTGAAATCGTAGGAGAACCAGCCGTCCGGCACTGCTCGGAGCATCTCTGCCATCCCTCTTTCTGGCGGGCTTCGCCATTCCTCTGCCACCATTGTGGCGTGACGGCATGCGCTTTGCATCCATCGCGTCGCACCCACTCCTAACCGGTTCTGGTCAGTTCGATCCTGGTCCAAAACCGGCCAGGTAGCGTGCTGGAGCTGTTCTTGAGAGAATAAGAACAAGGGAAATGTGCGTAGGATAGTGGAGTGATGAACAGTACACGCCCGCACCTAAAGACGCTGGAGGAGATCAGGAAGGAATGCTTCTCGCGTCTGATTATCTCCTCGCCGGCTTACGGCGTAGGGAAACGGAGGTACACACTATGAGCGGTGACCGGCCGAGGAATACTCGCAGGTCCGATCCCAAAGACAGTGGCTACTCAGCACCAGTGACGCCTTTTGATCTTTGGGTGGGATGGCTCGAGGCAAAGGATTTCGACCAGCTCCTTGCCAACGACCCTCTCTTGTCCACAGTAGCGCAGATGTGGAACGCCAACCCTCTCCACGAGGTATTGCCGATCGACTGGGCGGAGATCACGCGGGCCTTACGGACCTTGTGGATAAGAGAGATGTCCGACCCGAATCGTGCGCTAAAGAGTGCCGCAGACTTCAACGTGAAGATGTGGCAGGCGACGACAGAGGCGTGGAGTGATGCGGTAGCTCAGATGTGGGGTCTGCCGGCGCCCGAGCAGCGCCACCAAAAGGAAGCCCCTAAAGGCGACAAACGCTTCTCCGCCCTGGAGTGGGAATCCAACCCGTTCTATCAGGTCTTCAAACAGATATATCTGCTCGCCTCTGACTATCTCCTCGCGGAAGCCGAAGAAACAGACGGGCACGATACCGAGGAGCAGAGGCGCCTCAAGTTTCAGCTCAGGCAGTTCGTGGACGCCATGGCTCCGACCAACTTCCTACTTACCAACCCTGCTGCCCTACGCAAAACCTTCGAGACGGGGGGCGCCTCCCTGGTCGAAGGAGCCCGTAACCTGCTCGAAGACCTGCGTGAGGGCCGGCTGAGCATGACCGACTACACAGCTTTCGAGCCGGGCCGCAATCTGGCGATCACGCCGGGCAAGGTAGTCTACCGCAACGAGCTCATCGAGCTGATCCAGTATGAGCCTCAGACCGAGCAGACCTACGCAGTCCCGCTGCTCTTCGTCCCCCCCTGGATCAATAAGTACTACATCCTGGATATGCAGCCCAAGAACAGCTTCGTTAACTACATGGTCGAGCAGGGCTTTACAGTGTTCGTCATCAGTTGGAAGAATCCCGATGCCTCGATGGAAGATATTACCTTCGAGGATTACATGACCCTGGGACCGCTGGCAGCTGCCGATGTGGCAAAGGAGATCACAGGTAGCGAGGCCGTCAACCCTATGGGATACTGCATCGGCGGGACACTCCTGACGATAACGCTGGCCTACCTGGCGGCTCGAGGTGATACGCGCTTTGGTCCTGCGACCTTCATAGTAGCGCTCCAGGACTTTTCTGATGTAGGCGATACCGCGGTCTTCACCGATGAACAAGAGATCGACTTCGTAGAACAACAGATGATGGAACGCGGCTATCTGGACAGCCGTTACATGTCGAACATGTTCAACCTGCTGCGTTCTAACGACCTCATCTGGAGCAACGTGGTCAATAACTACCTGCTCGGCCAGAAGCCACCGGCCTTCGATCTCTTGTACTGGAACAGCGACGGCACGCGCATGACCCGCGCCGCCCACAGCTTCTACCTCAGGAACACCTACCTCGAGAACAACCTGATCACACCCGCCAAGATAGTGCTGAAGGGCATACCTATCGACTTGGGGCGCATCGCGAACGATATCTACGCCGTCGGAGCGCAGAGAGACCATATCGTGCCCTGGAGTTCGGCCTGGCGTGTTACCACCCATCTCACAAACGGCAAGGTCCGGTTCGTGCTCGCCTCCAGCGGTCATATCGCCGGGATAATCAACCCTCCGTGGAAGGGTAAGGGCGCTTATTGGACGAACGACTCGGAAAACACGGCGCAGAGCGCCGGGGAGTGGTTCGAGAATGCAAATCAGCACGAGGGCAGCTGGTGGCCGGACTGGGTGAAGTGGCTCGAGCCCCGCTCCGGGGAGAAGGTCCGGCCACCGGGGATGGGGAGTGATAAGTACCAACCCCTGGAGGACGCCCCCGGTACATACGTACTGGAGAAATAGGTTAGTGACAGTCGTCACTCCCCGAGTCGCTGAAGGCGCCCGCCTCTGTTGGTTTAAACTCCCAGTCGTAACCTCCCTGGCGCAACGTCAACTGGAGAACGCCGTAAGTCGCGTTGCTCAGAGCCTCGCTGTTAGGCTTTGCGGTGGTGGGTTGTCGCAGAGACTTACCACCCGTTCCCACCGTGAATTGCCGGATGCCGTTACCGGGGTCGAAGTTGCCGTAAGGGTCCTGGAGAGGGAAGCGTTCGTAGTGGTGGTCGTGCCCATTAAGGATCACGTCCGCGTGGTAGCCATATAAGACGTTCCAGGCTGCTCTCATCTTCGGGTCGTCACCATGGTAGCCGCTGCTGTAGAGCGGGTGGTGCCAGTAGGCCAGGACACATCTAGCACTCGTCTGTGAGAGGTCCTTGCTCAGCCACTGAAGCTGCTTGGAGTACGGATCGCACCCTATCCCATCGTCACAGTTGCTATTGAGGACCACGAAGTGCCAGTCGCCCAGATCGTAGGAGTACCAGCCCTCATCCCGCCTCCCCACGCGATCACCGAAGTAGTCAAAGTAAGCTGACGAGTCATAGGTACTGCCAGATATGCCCTCGTATCCGTCCTCACCGTAGTCATGATTTCCTAAGGCAGGGTAGGTCTTGTATTTGAAGCGGCCCCAACTAGGGTCATAGCAGTCCTGATAGTCCTTTGCGGTGCCGTTCTCGTAGGCGTTGTCACCGAGGGTGAGTACCGCATCCGGGTTTATGCGCTCTACAAGGTCTGCCGTTGCCTCGTCGCCCTCGCTGTCACACGACGCGATGTCGCCGGCGGCAACGATCCTGGTACCCCTTGCCTCGTCATTGTCGTGAGCCCTCCGATCTTCGAGGGTAAAACCGCCCGCGGCCAGTAGAATCAAACCGGCGATCAAGATGCTCGTTACCTTTAGAGCGATCTTCACTAATCCTAATGTTAGCAGTAGTATAAGTGAAGATAGTTAAACGAGCATAAACGCTTTGAAAAAAGTTGGTTAATTGGTCTTCAGATAGGCGGTCTGCTAGCAACTAGATGTACGGCACGCTAAGTGGCGATGGCCTCCAGCTCGCGGCCGGGCGGTATGCGGCGCAGGAGCAGCGTGAGCCACTGTCCCAGAGCGAGGCTGACGGCGACGACGAGCCAGGTTATGGTCGGGGTGGTTACGCTAATGAGCAGGGTCCACAGCGCCGCTCCTATGAGGAGGCCACCGGCGAACATCGCTCCCAGGAAGCCCACTGCCGTTCCGCGCACGCGGGTTGGGAAGCTCTCGGCCTGGTAGGCATAGCCCGCTCCGGACCAGGTGCCGTTTGTGACCTGGTAGATGAGGAAGTACACGATGGCGACTAAGGTGAACTGGTCCACGAAGAGGAAGAGGAGGTTCAGTGGGGCGACGAGGAGCCCGGTGCCTATGAGGACCTCGCGGCGGCCCCACCGCTCTCCGAGCAGGCCACCCAGGACGTAGAAAAGGAATCCTATGCCGCCGGAGACCAGGAGCAGCGTGCCGGCCTGGGATCCCGTGAAGCCTTTCTCTCGCGTCAGGTAGTCAGTGATGTAGAGATTAGTGGCCACACACGCCATGGAATAGAAGAGCCAGACCATGGTGAGCAG
>JAWWQA010000488.1:0-7940 GCA_033854695.1 Rubrobacteraceae bacterium | reverse complement strand
AGGCTGTTTATCGTGTAAAAGATGCAGATTTGGCTCCTCCAAGTCTAACCCTGTTACTTACCAAACACGCTCTTAGGATTGGGAGACCGACATCGTGCCGACGTTAGGTGGCTATTCGGCGGCAACGTCCAAAAGACCCGCCGATTCCTCCACCACGAGTACGGCTACATGAACAAGATGATCAGCAAATCTCACCTCAACCGCCGCATTCATGCCAGAGAGCGCAGGCTCTCTGGCGGATGCTCTTCGAGCTGTTTGCTCAGCTCTTCAAGCAGCGAAACTACCCTGAATTTCAGACATACACGCTGGACTTCCTACCCGTGCCTGTGTACGACAACATCCTTAAATCCGCCGCTGCCGAATTTACCCTTTGGAAGAAGAAGAGCAAGGACATGACAACGAGGAGACCCCCAAGAAAAAGTCGTTCCGCGGCTACATCGCGAGCAAGCGGCGCTACTTCTTCTACGGCTTACGGGTGCATTTGGTGGTCACGGGAGCGGGAGAGCCGGTGGAGTAGTTTTCCTTGGCGGGGGGCTCAGAGGCCGACATTAGGGTCTTCAAGGAGTTGGAGTTGGACTTCTTGCCTGAAGGTTCGATCATCTGGGCCGAGAAAGCCTACACACAGATTACGACTAGGAGGACCTCTTCTAGAAGAGGTGGGGGTTTGCACCTCAAAGCTAAGAGAGCGCAAGAAGAACTCCAAGAGGCCTATGGCAGCATGGGAGGAGTTCTTGGGCAAGAGCCGATCCGCCAGTACATAGAGAGGGTCTTAAGTGGGCTGAGGAGCTTGTTTGTTACTTTCTACAGCGCCCGGTACCGCAAGATCCTTACAACGAAGAGAGCCGGAGCTCCGAAGGGGTCCGGCTCTCTCTAACTACTAGGCCCGCTGCTCCCATTCCTAAGCCAAGCGTCTCACTTCATCACGCGTTGCTGATCCAGCTGCGGCATTTCTTCGGGGAGCAAGATGTCGTTGACCGTTATGTTGACCTCCACGACGTTGAGGCCAACAAGGTTCTCGACCCGGTTTATGACGTTGTTGCGCACGGTCTCCGAGATCTGCGGGATTGCCTTGCCGTACTCCACGGCCATCGAGAGCTCGATTGCAGCCTCTTGTTCGCCTACCTCCACGGATACGCCGCGTGCCTGGTGGCCTCCGCTGCCGGACCAGCTGTCTAAGAACCCTCCAACGGTACGGGCAGTGGCACCGCCCATCTCGATGCCCTCTACTTCCAGGGCCGCGATGCCGGCGACCTTAGAGACGACGGCATCGCTTATGGTAGTGGCGCCACGCTCGCTCCTGAGGGGGCTGCTACCGGGCGCCTGCCCCTGGCGTGTATTGTGCTCGTTCATGGCTTCTCCTCTCTCTTCCTACCGCTGTGACGCACTAGAGTGAGGCTATTATCGAGTAGTTGTCGATAGAAGGCTAGTCTAGCGAAAAGAGCCGGAGCCCCTCAGTAGGGCCTGGCCCAGAGTCCTCCCAGCTATCAGCCTCCTCGCACTGCACTTCGGCAGGCGTTAAGATCAGCAGTAGGGAGACTCAACAAAACAGGAATCTACCCTAAGGGAAGGAGATGAAGTGAGCAGAAAATTCACCATGCTCTTCGCAATTGCTTTTGTCTCAGCGTTCAGCGCAGCTGCATGCAGTGGAGTGGAACAAGAGGTGCGAGAGCAAGTAGACCAGGAGATACAGGAAGGACGGGAACAAGTAGAGCAGGAGATACAAGAAGGGCGGGAACAAGTAGAGCAGGAGATACAAGAGGGGCGAACGCAAATAGCAGAAGAAATAGAAGGGCAGTAGCCTTAGATAGGCTCCACATAGAGACGGACTGGAAACCCAGCTCGACGGCTCTAGTATCACGACTCGGTGTCACAGAGAAGAGTCGGGCGGGACTTTAGTAGGGGGTAATCTTTGCCAGCCCGATAATGACTAAAATATACGCCTCCACCAAGAGTAACTCTGTATCATAAATTAAGAGTCGAGGCCTCTCAATAGAACCCCGTCCCCTGCTTGGGGGTCAAAGGAGGTACACGTCGGTGAACGCAAACCAGTTACGGGGCGCCTCTTCGCCTTTGGCCGACAGAATCGTACTGGCGAACAGCTCACCGCTACGCAGATCCCACAGAATGCCTCGAAGGCCGAGAAACTCGTGGCACGCCTCATCTTCCGTCAGGCCCAAGGAAGCGCCGATCATCTCCACCTCGGCCCTAAGAATTTCAGCCGGACCCAGACGAGTTTTCTTCGCCATCAACTTCCAAATCTCTTCCCGGAACCGTAGCCGTTGTTTGGCGACATCGACCACCATGTGCACCTCCAGAGTTGCTGATCCCCGCTTACTATAAACCTCTCTCGCTTTCTCTCAAGAAAGAAGGGCCGGAGCTCCAGCTCATCGCTAGGACCCCGGTCTTCTACTGTCCACCCGCTGCCCCGATGTGATTGGCCAGGCCTCGGTTCATCAACCTCCGGCTACGCCTGGTACGTTACCATTGTGAGGTTCTTATGTTCGAGGCGCTGACCACACGCTGGGCAGTGTGTGAGCCGTTCAGTGTAGGTTTTGCTCCATTCCTGATCGTCGAAAAACATCCACTCGTGCTTTCCTCCGATCCACCAGAACTCCCCCCAGATCTGGCGCTTGTGCTCGCACGAGCAATATAGTGCAGCCACTGGCTCATCTCCTTCTCTTCATAACGCTCCCACCACTCCAAGCAATGGCCGAGCAGGCTCCCGGGTCGATCTTCTAGGCTCTTTGGAGACGTTCTTCGCCTCCATGCCCTCTTTGCCCTGGATCGTCTCGTAGATTACCTTGGCGCCGTTCTCGAGGGACCTAGGTCCGGTACCAGATATGCCCGTGCAGGGCACGAGAATTTTTTCGCCTCCCTCATTCGGATGGAGGAAGCCGTAGTCTATCGTATAGCTGTACCAGAGGAGCCTTCCTTGTGTCATGTATCAGATCCCGCCTTTCTCACTTCCGAGTTTTCTTAGTTCAGCGCCTTGACGAGCGGCTCGATGTGGTGGAAGCCCTGGGCTTGGTTTGTTCGATCGTCCGTTAGCTCCTGTGTCATCTCGCCTATGGCGAAGTACGCCTCCTGCTCACGGGCGCACCGCTCACAGAAGGGTAGACCCCAGATCTCCACCACCGCCTGGCGGGGACAGGGGCGGTCCGTCTTGCTTCGCACCTGGCACGGCCCCGGCTTCGCCGCCTCGGGCTTCAGTAAGTCTTGCACTATAGTCCGTGCTCTAGGGATGGGAAACGCAGATGCCGCCAAACCTACCATCGCAAACCATGCTGCCGGAAGCGTTTCATTAGGCCATTTCCCTTCCCGCTCATCCCTGAGCGGTTGTTGTTAGTATTACAAAGTATAGCACATTATTGCTACCAGTATTACTTTCTATGAAACTCAGCACTGCAACATCCTTACTCCAACAGCCTCGCCAGCAGTTCGCTCTGCAGCTAAATGACGCGGCCAGGTGTTACGCGATGTCTGGGCAGAGTGGATTGGATTCACAAAAGTTTGGCGCGCGATGCTCTATACTTCGGCAGCATTGAAGGTTCCTATTTGCAGGTGCTAGAAAGGGAGAGTAGGCATTGGCCAGTCTAACCGCGGCTATCAAACGGCCCATCGAAAAGCTACCCTGGTGGGTCGGTCCGGTCACCGTCACCGCCGTCCTGACGGGGTTCGGGATCTACGTCTTGATCACGGTGTTCTTCTTTGCGAGGGGCGAGTACGAGAACTACCTATCACCCTTCTACTCCCCACCGATAAACAGCCCTCTCCCTGCCTGGCTCTCACCGGCGATCTTGATACTGTGGCTACCGCTCGGCTTTAGAGCCACCTGCTACTACTACCGTAAGGCATACTACCGGGCCTTTTTCTGGGACCCGCCGGCCTGTTCGAGCAAGGCCCAGCAGCGCGAGCCGCGTAGCACGGAGAATTACCAGGGCGAGAGGAGTCTCTTCGTTTGGAACAACATTCACCGGTACTTCCTCTACGGTACTTTCGTCGTGCTCGCGTTCCTCACGCTAGACACCGTGCGGGCGTTCTTCCACGATGGATCGTTTGGGATCTATGTCGGATCCCTAATCTTCCTGGTCAACGTGGCCTTCCTCTGGACGTATCAGCTCTCTTGCCACTCCTTGAGACATTTGATAGGTGGCAGGGTTGACTGTTACTCGTGCGTGGCGGGCGGTAAGGCGCGACTCAGGGCCTATAGCTGGCTCAGCGTCCTAAATCGCCAGCATGGGCTCTGGGCATGGCTCAGCTTGTTCTCGCTTTTGATAACGGACGTTTACATAAGGCTCTTGCTCGCAGGAGTCTTACCGGACCTGAGGATTCTGTAGAGCAGAGGATAGGTAGGTAGAAGGTGGAGAGAGACGTACAGACGAACGGCGCCCGCGACCAGCATGAGGTGCGTGAGCACGACATCCTGATCATCGGTGCCGGCGGCGCGGGTCTTCGAGCGGCGATCGCTGCTACAGAGCGTGGACTCTCGGTCGGGGTCGTCAGCAAGAGCCTGCTCGGCAAAGCACATACTGTAATGGCCGAGGGCGGTATAGCGGCTTCCGTAGGGAACGTAGACCCTGAGGACAATTGGCAGACGCACTTCATGGACACCATGAAGAGCGGCAAGTTCCTCAACAACTGGCGAATGGCAGAGATCTTCGCCAAAGAGGCCCCGGATAGAGTCTATGAGCTGGAGCAATGGGGTGCGCTCTTCAACCGGACGGAGGAGGGCAAGATCTCCCAACGCCCCTTCGGGGGCCATACGTACCGTAGGCTCTGTCACGTGGGCGATAGGACAGGTCTGGAGATGATCCGGACCCTCCAGGAGAAGACGCTGGCGACCGAGGCCAAGGTCTACATGGAAACCACAGTCACCAGGCTCTTCAAGAACGACGAGGGCAGGGTAGTGGGAGCTCTTGCGTACACCCGCGAGTCGGGCAGGTTCATCCACTTCAAGGCAAAGGCAGTTGTGATGGCGACCGGTGGATGGGGCCGCATCTATAAGGTGACCTCCAACTCCTGGGAAGGCACCGGTGACGGCTGTGTCCTGGCCTACGACGCCGGGGCCGAGCTCGTGGACATGGAGATGGTGCAGTTCCATCCGACGGGGATGGTGTGGCCTCCAGGCGTGCGCGGTCTGCTCGTCACCGAGGGTGTGCGTGGCGAGGGCGGCATCCTGAAGAACTCAGAGGGCGAGCGCTATATGGAGAACTACGATCCCGAAAAGATGGAGCTCTCGACGCGTGACGTGGTTGCCCGGGCCAACTACACCGAGGTTTTCGAGGGCCGGGGGAGCCCGCATGGGGGAGTTTATCTAGACATTACACACCTCGGTTACAACGGCATAATGAAAAAGCTCCCCACAATGTACGAGCAGTTCCTCAAGCTCGCCGACATCGACATCTCTAAGGAACCGATGGAGGTCTTCCCAACCATCCACTATGTAATGGGCGGGATCAAGGTTGATCCGGAGACCTGCGAGAGCAGCGTGCCCGGGCTCTTCGCGGCCGGCGAGTGCGGCGGGGGGTTGCACGGCGCCAACCGCCTGGGCGGTAACTCGCTCTCGGACCTGCTCGTCTTCGGCCGTCGAGCCGGCATGGGGGCCGCGGAGTACGTGAAGTCCAACGGTTACTCCACCGAGATAGATGCCTCCCAGATCGAGACCGAGAAGAAGCGCGTACTGGAGCCGCTGGAGAGGCGCGACGGCGAGAACCCGTACGAGCTCCAGCAGCAGATCCAGGAGGCAGTGATGGAGCATGCCAACCTGATGCGGAACGAGGAGTCGCTGAAGGAGGGGCTCGAGAAGATCCTGGCGATCAAGGAACGGGTGCCGAATGTAAAGGCCCATGGCTCTACGCTCTTCAACCCGGGCTGGCACACAGCGCAGGACGTCCGCTACCTGACCCAGATCTCGGAGATCATCTTGCGTACCGCCCTCCAGCGTACGGAGCAGCGCGGCGCACAGTGGAGGTTGGACTACGAGGGGATGGACGACGAGCTGGGCAAGATAAACTTCATCGTGAAGAAGGACGAGCAAGGAGAGATCAGCATCGAGAGGCGGGAGATACCGCCGATGCCGGAGCATCTGTCCAGGCTGTTCGAAGAGGATGAGTGAACACGGTGGGGAGCGGCAAGGAGAAGAGAGCCAGTTCTAAGGTCACGGCTGGCGCGCACATCGCGAGCCGTTTTGAGAAGGAGCAGAGATGAGCAACGAAGACGCAAGGCAGGAAGCCGAGCAGAAGGAGATGTCCTCCAAGGCTCATGCCGACGTTCATCAGGACGAGGAGGAGGCCGTCAAGGGTACTACGAGGCTGAAGATCTTCCGGGGCGACGCCGAGGGCGGGAGCGAAGTCGAATACGAGCTACCCTTGATTGAGGGGATGGTCGTCCTTGACGCGGTCCTGTACATCCAGGCGCACCAGGCGGGGGACCTGGCAGTGCGCTGGAACTGCAAGGCCGCCCATTGCGGCTCGTGCAGCGCCGAGATCAACGGCAAGCCCAAGCTCCTGTGCAAGACTCGGATCGAGGAGTACGAGGGGCAGGAGATACGGGTGCACCCCTTGAGAGCGTTCCCGGTGATAAAGGACCTCGTCTCGGATGTGAAGTGGAACTACGAGGTGTCGCGCTCGACCATACCGTTCACCACCGATGAGCAGGCGCCGTTCATCATGTACGAGGAGGACGTCGAGAGGCTCTACGAGCCGAAGAAGTGTATCGAGTGCTTCATGTGCCAGGACGTCTGCCACGTCTTGCGGACTCATCACAAGCACCCCGAGTTCGCCGGTCCCCGCTTCTTCGTGAGGAACCAGTGGCTCGAGATGCACCCGAAGGACACCGAGAGTCGCCTGGAGTACCTTAAGGAAGGCAGGGGCGGTATTGGATACTGCAACATAACCAAGTGCTGTACAGAGGTCTGCCCGGTCGACATCCACATCACCGACAACTCCATCATCCCCCTCAAGGAGCGTGTCGCCGATGAGTACTACGACCCGGCGAAGTGGCTGATGCGTAAGATTCGGGGCCGCAGGAGCCCGAAGACCGGCGCCGTTATCGGGAGGAACGGTAGTTAAAGCTGTCAGCACTCAGCCATCAGCGGGGCAGTCCGATGCGAAACGCGGTTCTGAACTCGGAACGAACCCGGCTTGACGGGAATTTCAGTTCTCTGTCCAACGGTAGACACACCAGCTCAACTACGCATCACTTGAAAAAGCTGACAGCTGAATGCTGACGGCTAGCAAGAGAGCGGACGACGGGCTTCGAACCCGCGACCTCCAGCTTGGGAAGCTGGCGCTCTACCAACTGAGCTACGTCCGCATGAGGGTAAATTCTACCATGCAGGGGTAGCTCTATCTTTGTCGTGAACACGCCGGAGTACAGGTTTTGTCCCCGCTGCGGTGGCCGGCTCGAGCATCGTGAGATCAAAGACGGCGAGCCTGAGCGGCTGGTGTGTGAGGAGTGTGGCTTCATCTTCTACCAGGGGCCGAAGCTGGTCGCGGCGACTATCTTCGAGCTCGACGGTGGGATAGTATTGATCCAACGCGCTATAGAGCCGGGCTACGGTAAGTGGACCTTCCCAGGTGGCTTCGTGGAGCGGGGTGAGAGGGCCGAGACTGCCGCCGAACGCGAAGCGCTAGAGGAGACAGGGATAGAGATCGAAGCCGGCGACATCGTCGGCCTGTACTCCTACGAGGATCAGGTCCCGGTCATCGCGGTCTTCTCGGGACGTGTCACAGGTGGAGAACCGGCGCCCCTGGACGAGACGATGGACGTGAAGGTCTTCCCCCGCAATGGGCTGCCGTGGAGCGAGATGGCCTTCCCGAGCACCGAGCAGGCGCTCAAGGATTACCTACGCAAGTTCTAGCGTTCGCCCTTGGAGAGAGCTTCTTCTACCGCCGCCACGATCTCTGCTTCCTCGACCAGCCGCCCAACCCCTGGCTCTT
>JAWWQA010000487.1:0-5673 GCA_033854695.1 Rubrobacteraceae bacterium | reverse complement strand
TATGTGGTGCTGCGCCGGCGTTAAACCGGCCGCGGTGGTAGGATCGAACGGAGATGAAACCATCTGTACGGCGGGCAAGCACCTTAGGGCTGATGGTCGTCCTGGGGTTAAGGCGCCTGCGCCGGAGTGAAGCTCACGAACGAGCATATCTTTCCTCATGGCGAAGTAGCACAGTCCATGTTCTGCTGGCTCTCGCTGTCGGACTCCTCGGAGGTGTGACCGTGGCGCTCGCGCTGCTCTTCTTCGGCGGGCCGCCTGACAATGGAGCACCTGGCAAAGACCCGGCGGAGACGGACTCGGCGGAAGCGGGTTTCATCCGAGACATGATGGTCCACCACGCCCAGGCCGTTGAGATGGCCGAGGTCGTGCAGTCCCGCACCAACAACGAGCTGATCCAGAACCTTGCCGCCCAGATCGCCTTGAGCCAGCAGGCTGAGATCGGTCGGATGCGGGGCTGGCTCGAGGCCCTGGGCCTGCCGGCCGCCGGGACAGAACCCACCATGACTTGGATGGGTCACCAAACAGAGGGACTGATGCCAGGGATGGCAACGCCAGAGCAGATAGATGAGCTCCAAGACGCGCCTCCCAGCGAGGCCGATGTGCTTTTCCTCCAACTCATGATCCCCCACCATCAGGCCGCGATTCCTATGTCCGAGGCCATTCTGGAGCGTACTGATCGCCCAGAAGTCCGCCAGCTGGCGCAGGGGATATCCGCTTCTCAGAAAGAGGAGATCCAGACGATGCAGGAAATGCTCTTGAGCATGGGGGCTTCCCCGGTCAAAACCGAACCGCCAGTCACAGCCGAACCGCAACATGGCTTGCACTCGGCTCTGACGTCACTCGACCCACAAGAGCTTGCAGCCGATATCACCAACGGTGTAACGTTAGGGGTAACTGTGTTCCTCGCCGGCCTGGTTGCGTTCATGGCCCTGATATGGCTTCCGACCAGCTGGTCAGAGGATTCCTCCGCCGAACAATGGGTTGCTAAAGATAAGGCACTTAGCTTGTTGTGCCGCTGGCTGTGGGTGTTGGTCTGCTTGCTTCTCGTTGCCGGACTGGTCGAACTCCCTCTATACGCGGTGCGCGCCTCCGGCGAAGCTTTGAGCTCGGGATTGCTTGGAGAAGCACTGTTCGACACGCGGGTAGGCCACCTCTGGACCGAGAGGATCGTCTTCGGCATCGTTGCCGTCATCACAGCGACGCACGTAGCCAACCGATGGCGCCACGTATACAGGGTTAGTCTGCGACGCTCTACTTACATGACCAATCTACGGCGCTCGCCCTACTGGTGGGGCGCGGCTCTCGTCGCGAGCGCCCTGCTGTTGATGACCCTCACCCAGCAGAGTCACGCCGCGGCCGAGGGAAGTTTCCTCCCGTTCGGTGTTGACTGGCTCCATGTAGAGGCGGCCTCGCTATGGATGGGAGGCCTGCTCGGCTTTCCGATACTCCTGGTCGGGGCGCTCCGTAAGATGCCGACGGAAACGCGCGTGAAGCTGCTTGGCCGCACCGTACATCGTTTCTCGAAAGTAGCCACGATTGCAGTAATGACTATCATCGTCACAGGGTTATACTCGGCTCTGCTCCACGTGCCAGACTTATCGGCATTGATCGACACGCCCTACGGTCGCGCCCTGAGCGTGAAGCTCGGATTGCTGATCTTCCTGCTCATACTCGGCGCGCAGAACCTGAGGCTACAGGGGAGAGGACCGTTCGGTCGCCTAGTGAGCGCCGAGCTGATCCTGGCGATCGGCATCTTTGTGGCTACAGGCTTTCTGACGAGCCTGCCACCAGCCGAGGTTGCTCAGCAGCAGAGCGTCGAGCATAACATACCGAACCCGACACAGGACATACGCCCACCGCCTCTACCCCCAGTACCGGATACACGCCAACCACCCAGGCCCCCACCGGCTTTACTGAATGTTCCGTAGCGCAGCTGCAACAGCGAACAATCAAAGCCTTCTCTTCAAGCACTGCCCCTACCGGACGCTAAAGTAAGCAGCTGATGAGCAACGAGTGCTGATAGATCGAACCAGTTAAGGAGCTGAAAAATACTCGAGTTATACGGCACTCATATTTGAAACTGAACTTACTTCTTGTGCCGACGCAGCCTAGCATCAGCACTGAATTTTTCTGGAGGAGCAAGGGCAAGCTGTATCCCCAGCGCCAAGAAACCGAGATCCCTTAATACATCTAGCCACAGGCTCGATGTTCCTCCGCCAGAGGTAGAGCCAAAGCAGCCGCAGTCTATCTCCAGGCCGCGCAGTGCCCCTTGCAGGAGCGCTACGGTGAACACAATCGTCAGGAAGCTAGTCACCCAGGCCGCCGCCGCTGGTGAAGAGGCCAACTATCAGGTAGAGTCCTAACACTATCTCCAGGAGGGGTAGCAAGTGGGCCGAGAGCGTCACGAACCATTCGGGTAACGAAAGGCCGTAGGCTCGTATGGAGGATGCGAGGCCCCCAGCATCGAAGACCTTTGCTGCACCTGCATACAAGCACACTCCCCCCAATACGAGTCGAGAGAGAAGAGAAAAGTAAGGATTGCTAAGCAGGCCGCGCACTACCGAGGATCTCTCTTGGCCTTCCCGCTTTGCACGGCGCCTACCATATCACCTAGTCTTTACGAGGACGAGAAAAATAGCCCTAAAGGGCTATACGGCTTCCTTAGCAGGAGTTCTATACTTGCTTTTAGCTCAATCACGAAAGAGGTGCCTATGACTCGTAAGACACTCACAAAAAAGCAGACAAAGGAGCTGCGGAAGGCTGGAGGCTCTTCTGGAGGCAAGAGAACCTATTTCCTCCTGGGCGGCATCACCGCCCTGGTGCTCCTCGCGACACTGGCTTTTTCCGTCTTTGTTTCCTCTGGTAGCGACAATAACTTCACACCCAACGATAAGGGCTTGCTCCCAGTGGGCTCCCAGGCCCCAGACTTCAACACTCAAACAATCGATGGTGGCAATGTCTCCTTGGACGACAGCGGAGACTACAGAGCAACTATGCTGGTTTTCTTCGCTAGCTGGTGTCCCCACTGCAACCGGGAAGCCCCAACCATAAGCGAGTTACAAGGCCAGCATAAGGACCTTAGGGTAATCATGATGGGTATCGATGGCCAAGACGACTCCCAGAAGGTGCAGGAGTTTGTGAACAAGTACAACATAGATGGCCCTGCAGCCTACGATCCTAGTGTGGGCAGCACTTACCAGGCTTCCGGCTACCCGACGATCTACCTCATCGACGGGAACGACCAGATAATGGCAGCTCACTCAGGCGAGGTGCCAAAGGATGTTCTTGAAGGTTGGATTGAAAAGTCTTTAGGCTCTAGCAGCGGATAGGGCTGCAAAAACCCCGCTTCCTCCAGAACACATTCGCCTCTTCGCATCTTTATCCACCGCCGCTACATGTTGCAGTCGGGCTCATCGTCGCGATGGGTCCTGAAGCCTAGTTTACGTCCTGGGTGTCCTGCTTGTCGGCGCCCTGATCGTGGCGGGGTTCGTGGTGTTGCGGCGTGCGCGTTGAGGTTGCGAGATAAAATCCTTGCGTCATCATGGAACTGCTCGTGCGACCAATAACCATCCTGGGTTCGGTATCTATCCCTATGCTGGCAGCCGTGTGGTTCGCGGGCACCGCCAGCGCGCAAGGAGTGCATGAGCACGGATCGCCTTCGACACCTATAGCAATCTCTGCGCAAGAGCTTGCAGTTGGTCTTGCTCACGGTGCTGCCCTGGGGGCTACAGTGTTCCTCGCCGGTCTGGTGGCGTTCGTAACCCTGGTCTGGCTCCCAATCATCCGGATAAAAGAAGTCGACCGGGCAGGGACGGTGGACTTGTGCTGCCGCTGGATGTGGGCGCTGGTCGGTCTGCTCATCGCCGCCGGGCTGATCGAGCTTCCCTTGTACGCGGTGCATGCTTCAGGCAATGCCCTGAGCCCTGGGTTGCTGGTGGAGGCGGTGTTCGAGACGCGGGTGGGCCATCTGTGGATCGAGAGGATAGTGCTCGGCATCCTAACCGCAACCGCGGCAACATACGCCGCTCAGCGGCCATGGCGCCCTGCCTACTGGTGGGGCGTCGCCGTCGTCGGGGGCGCCCTGCTACTGGTGACCCTCACCCAACAGAGCCACGCTGCAGCCGAGGGAGGTCTCCTTCCATTCGCCGCCGACTGGCTCCATGTAGTTGCGGCCTCGTTGTGGATGGGAGGACTATTGGGGTTCTCGATACTCCTACTCGGACCGCTGCGCGCGATGCCAACTGAAGCACGAACGAAGCTGCTCGGCCGCGTCGTGCCTCGCTTCTCGAAGGCGGCGACGATTGCGGTAATGACCCTCATCGTCACCGGGCTGTATGCGATCCTGCTTCACGTGCCAAGTTTTTCTGCATTGGCCACCCCCTACGGCAACGCTCTGGTCGTGAAGCTAGAGATTCTGGTAGTGCTGCTCATCGCTGGCGCGTTAAACCTTATCGGCCGCGGCCAAGGGCCGTTTGCCCAGACGGTCAGCTTCGAGCTGCTCCTCGCTATCCTAATCTTCGCAGTCACGGGCTTATTGACAACCTTACCCCCGGCCGATGCTGCTCAAGAAGCGGCGAGCAACGTGGCGGTCAGAGTGTCCGGCACGCCTGGTACCCACTACTCGGGAACCTACGGGACCAGCGACAGGGCGCGCACCGCAAACAACATCCTCGGAACCGGATTTACCGAGTACGAGGTGACGGTCGAGGACGGTGTCTCCCGTGAGGTGTCCGCCGCGTTCCGGAAGACCCAGCCTGGCGAAGGGCTTTTGAGGGTGGAGATCGTGGCCGATGGCATGGTCGTCGCCGGACGCGAGACTTCAGAGGAATTGGGTACGGTGGACGTCAGCTGGCCCCGTAAGCCTGGAGGATAGGGAAGACTACGCCCCGGCCTTTGCTCTTTGCTTTCTCTAGATGTGTGTTGCGTGGTTGGTGAGATAAAAAGAGGGCCATCCGGTTTCCCGACCAAAGGAGTCCCAAATGGCCCACAAAGAGCATGCCCCAGAGTTCGTCCTCTTGGTGGAGGCCATAACCGTTTTGTTCTGCGAGATCGACGACGCCTACCCCGAGCACTCAACCCTAATGGGTGCCGCTACGAGGAGTCCCTAAAGTAGCTCCCCGGTCTCTGAGCTCATCACCCTCACGCTCCTTCAACAACTACAAGGGATAGAGTCAGAGAACGCTCCTTTTTGCGCGAAGGCCACCCGCTTTTTCTCGCACCTTTTTCCAGAGGGGTGGTCGGTCTTCTGCATCCTTCCTCCTTGCACCGCCGCCGTGTGTCCGCAAGCTCAGGCGCTAGCTACCTCCTCGGGGAGCCCTTGCGGCGTGCCATCGTGGCCGAGCTCTGGTGGGCGAACCCGAAACCCTGATCCTCGACTCGACGTTGGTGGAAGTAGTGCATCCGCGTCAAGTCGGGCAGTAGTCTGCTGGGGGCTTCGACGGAGCCGCTTGGGTGAGGAGGTGGGCAAGTTTCAGAGCGTCTACGGGGTTAAGCTGCACCTGCTTTGTGCCACCAACCGAGTGCCCCTCTCCTATGAGGAGCTTAGCGCGGCCAACGTCGCGGAGGGCTCCCTGACCGAGGAGTTCTTGGCTGAAGCGGGGTTGGGGAAGGCAGTGGCCCGCAAGCATTAGGGGGAGCTATCCTAGCGCAGTGCAGAGCTTAAGGAAGAGTTGG
>JAWWQA010000486.1:0-3573 GCA_033854695.1 Rubrobacteraceae bacterium | reverse complement strand
CGGATGCCGGATGCAGAGAGCACTATGGCGGTGGCGGCTGTTGCGAGGGCCGCCATTAGACGTGGGAAGCAGGTCCTGGTTCTTGCGCCGGAGATTGAGGGTGTCGAGCGGCTGCTACAGGCGTTCGAGAGGTTGCTGCCGGCAGGACTCACGGTCGCGCCGTACCACAGCGCCATCGGTCGGGGTCGCGCAGCGGTCTACGAGACGGCGCGCCGGGGGGAAGTGGACGTTCTGATCGGGACGCGTGCGGCGGTGCTCGTGCCGATGGCTCGCCTCGGCGCCATCTGCGTGGTGGACGAGCCAAACGAGGCGCACAGGGCGAGCCCCGGCTATGAGGGCGTCCCGATCCACATCCGGGAACTGGCTATCGCACGAGGCCGCATTGAGGTCGCCGCCGTTCTGTTCCTTTCGCCTTTTCCTTCCTTGAGGCTCTACGCCCCGGAGAGCGGGGTGCTGCGCCTGCCGCCCCGGGAGCCCGACCGGTGGCCGTCGGTCGCCGTGGTGGACATGCGCGGCACTGGTGCGGTCTTGAGCTCGATGCTTCTCGAAGCCTGCCGCCGGACGCTTAGCCTCGGGGGGCGTGTCGGCGTCGTTGTTAACAAGGTAGGTCGCGCCACGAGCTTCTCGTGCAAGCGGTGCGGATGTGTGTGGAGCTGTCCGGAGTGTGGTTTGTCTCTGGCACTTCGAGACATGGCAGGCTCCCTATCCCTATTCTGCAGACACTGCGGGCATAGAGAGGACGCTGGCCAAAGGTGCCCGGACTGTGGTTCCGACCGCGTCGGCGGTACGGGCTTCGCCGTCGAGCGGGTGAGGGAAGAGCTGGCGGAGGCTCTTCGCGTCGAGGTCGGGCTGGCGACGGCGGGCGTGCGGGAAGGGGAGGAGGCACCGGTCGTGGTGGGCACGGCCCGTTACATGCTGGAGGGGGAGTGGGATCTGGTAGTGGTGCCCGACGCGGACTCGCTCCTTTTCGGTGGGGTGGTTTCGGTCGAGAAGGGCTTTAGGTTCTTGTATAGAGCGGCCGAAGCGAGCCGTAGCCGGCTGCTCGTCCAGACTCGCTCACCGGAGCACGACATCCTTCAGGCGGTGCTTCGAGGCGACTACGATGCGTTCGCGGCGTCGGAGCTACTTAAACGCCGGAGGCTGCGGTACCAGCCGTACGCACACCTGGCAGAGATCGTCTTCGACGGGGCCGAGGAGACGGTGCGGCGTGCGGTAGAATCACGCTTGCGGCCGGCCCTCGAGGACGGGGTAGAGATGCTCGACCCGGTGCCGTTTCCAGGGGACGGAGGGCGCTTTGTCTGGCGGGTCCTGCTGAGGAGCCGCAAGCGTGGTGCTTTAATGAGGACTGCGGCGCTCGTCGCCCGACTGGCTGCCAAAACGCGTGGCCGAAGCCGCGACGGGCTCAGGGCGAACATAAACATGGATCCCGAGGAGGTATAAGAGTGGAGAAAGTTGCGCACGAGATCAGGACGTTCGGGGATCCGGTCTTAAAGTCGCGGGCGACCCAGGTGAAGGACTTCGACGAGTCGCTCAAGCACCTGGCGGAGGAGATGCTGAGGATCATGCGCGAGCACGAGGGCGTGGGTCTCGCGGCGAACCAGATAGGCCGCCTCAAGCGTATCTTCGTTGCCGCCTACGACGAGGAGGAGTACGTGATAGTAAACCCGGTGATCGAAACCCAGTCCGAGACGACCGAAAAGGACATCGAAGGCTGTCTCTCCATTCCGGAGACCCGGGTCGAGGTGGAGCGCCCAACCGCCGTGACGGTATCCGGCCAGGACCTCTCGGGCGCCCCGATGCGTATCGAGGTCCAGGGCATCCTCGCCCGCATCTTCCAGCACGAGATAGACCACCTGGATGGTGTCTTGATCTTGGACCGCACCGACCGCGAGTCTCGGAAGAACGCGATGCGTGGGATCCGGGAACGAATGTTGGCCCGCCGCTAGTCCTTCCCGGCAGTCGACCTTCGTGAAGCTAGCCTTCGCCGGCACCCCGGATTTCGCCGCCACGATCCTGCGTGGCCTCATAGCCTCGGAGCACGAGGTCGGGTTGGTGATCTCCCAACCCAATCGCCGGCGTGGGCGCGGACGCCAGCTCTCCGCGACCCCCGTGGCCGAGCTCGCGCTGGCGACAGGCCTTCCCCTGCACCAACCGGAGCGCATAGGCGAGGTCGCGGGTGAGATCTCCACACACGATGCCCTCGTGGTCGCGGCCTACGGGCAGATCCTGCGTCCCGACACCCTCTACGCAGCACCTTTAGGCGCCTGGAACGTCCACGCCTCGTTGCTTCCCGCCTATCGCGGCGCCGCCCCTATAGAGCGCGCGATCATGGCGGGAGAGAAAGAAACCGGCGTCTCTATAATGCGCATGGACGAAGGACTAGATACCGGTCCCGTCGCTCTCCAATACCATACGCCCATCCCAGCCGATATGACCAGCGGCGAGCTCACCCAAACACTCGCTGAACTCGGAGCTGAAGCTGCGGTAGAGGCTATGTCTAAACTAGAGAATAATGCGCTAACCTTAAGCGAGCAGGACAGTCGTAATGCTACATATGCTGCTAAACTAGAGGATGAGGAAAGGGTGATCCGTTGGGACGAAAGGGTCGAAAAGGTACACAATCTGGTCCGCGCCCTTACACCACATATAGGTGCCCGTACTTTCCATCCTGAGGTCTCTGGTCCCATAAAAGTGCTTCGCTCCAAAATTTCTCAGACGAGTGTTCGTCGCGCTGAACCTGGTACGATTTTAGCTGCAAACGGACATATTTTAGTGGCTTGTGGGGAGGGAGTTTTGGAGATAACGAAGCTCCAGATACCGGGAGGAAAGGCGCTTTCGACCGATGATTTCTTGCGGGGGAGGCGTCTGGAGGGGGCATTTTCATCCTGAGCGGACACTACCTGTAGTGGGTATGGTTTTGGAGATCCGCAGGATGTGGGGATAGGCGCAAGGCGCTGGCGGCGGTGTTACAATATTTTGTATGGGTGCTGAGGAGGATTTGGGAAGGAGAGTGCGATAACAGAGCCGGAAGTTACGACTGGCATACCTGAACCGCAAGTCGAGGTACAAGAAGCTGACCTAGACGAGGGTATCAGGTTGGCCATCGTAGGCGCCGGCGGCTATGGGCGTCTCGCGTTGGATGTCCTGATTGCGAGTGGGTTCGAGAGTTGGGTTATCGGTTTCTACGACGATGCTCATGCTGTGCTTCCGGACAGAGTTCGTGGTTTTCCTGTGCTCGGGGACATTGGGGTATTGAAAAGCATGCTTTCTGTGGAGGCAGTACACATTGTCGTGGCCATTACTGATAACTCTGTCCGGTTGCGATTGGCGAATTCTATCCGGGCTCTTGGGGCGCGATTCTTTACGGCGGTGCACCCGGCGGCGTACTTATCGGCGGAAGCTGTCGTCGGGGACGGGACTGTTCTGACAGCGGGTGCGGTCGTACATCCGGACGCGGCGGTGGGGAGTCATTGTTACGTAGGACCGGGGGCGGTGGTGGATCGGGACGCCGTGGTCGGGGCGGGGACGTGGGTTTCAGCGGGGGTGGTCGTGGGACCGGGGGCTCGGGTCGGA
>JAWWQA010000485.1:0-3780 GCA_033854695.1 Rubrobacteraceae bacterium | reverse complement strand
GTCAGCGTGCTCTTCGCCGACCTCAAGGGCTTCACTTCGTTCTCCGAGCGCTCCGACTCGATGGAGGTAAGCGCGATGCTGAACGAGTACTTCAAGGTAGCCGTGCCGGTGATCGCCAACGGGTACGGCGGTGAGGTGGACAAGCTGATCGGAGACGCGATCATGGTCACGTTCAACACCCGCGGCGATCAGCCGGACCATGCAATCAGGGCCGTGCGAGCCGGACTCGCCCTTCAGCGGGAGACCACGCGAATCGTCGAACGTCACCCGCGGTGGCCACGCTTTCGTGTGGGTGTCAACTCGGGTAAGGCGACGGTCGGACTGATTGGTGCGGAGGGGGGCCGTGGCTACACGGTCATCGGCGACACGGTCAATCTCGCCTCTCGGCTCGAGGGCCAGGCGAAGGTCGGCCAGGTAGTGATTGGAGCTAAAACCTACGATGCTCTTCCCGACGGCACGAGACTCGAGCCGCTCGGCAGTATCCAAGTCAAGGGCAAAGAGGCACCAATTGAGGCGTACATCGTCATCGAGTTACCACCAGACGAAAGCGAGCGTGACCAGCGCCTGCAGGACGAGGACCCATAGGCCGAAAGCTAAAGCTGCCTCCGCGACTCAGGGAAGCTACAGCGGCGTAATGTGATCGACATGCCCGTCGTAGCGGGGCAATTTCATCATATGGCTTATGTCACTTTCTTGAGGGCTATAATTGCGAACATTTACTCGTTAGAATCTGACAGAGATTAAGTAAACGTCGAGTAAGGGAAGTACATGAAAATCGTTTGTGTCGGCGGCGGACCAGCAGGCTTATATTTCGCCACCTTGGTGAAGCTGCGCAACAATGATCATGATATCACCGTTGTCGAGCGCAACCCCGCTGGGGTTACCTATGGCTGGGGGGTGGTTTTTAACGACAAATTACTCTATAACCTTTATAACAATGACTTCGAGAGTGCACACGAAATACGCCACAGTTCTGTCCGCTGGTACCCTACGAAAGTGCACGTCCAGGGTAAGCCGGCGCTCTGGGTGGGTGGACACGGCTTAAGTACCGGTCGCAGACGTCTGCTCGACATTCTGGCAAGGCGTGCGATGGGGCTTGGCGTGGACATTCAGTTCGAACACGAGGCCAAAGATTTGTCAGAATTCGCCGACGCCGACCTAATCGTGGCTTGCGATGGTATGAACAGTCGTCTGCGGCATCTTTATGCCAACTATTTCCAGACCAATATCGATGTGCGCCAGAACAAGTATATCTGGCTCGGCACTCACAAGGTGTTCGACGCTTTCACCTTCGCTTTCGAGAAGACAAGCGCGGGCTGGATCTGGTTCCATGCCTACCGCTTCAACAACGATACCAGCACCTTCATCGTGGAGTGTTCGCCGCAGACCTGGGAGGGGTTGGGCTTCGACGAGCTCCGGTCGGACGAGAGCGTCGGACTCTTGCAGGATATCTTCGAGCCCTATCTCGACGGTAATTCGCTGATGAACCAAATGAGCCATCTTGGCAAGACGGCGTGGCTCAACTTTCAGCGCATAAGCAACGAGAACTGGTATCACGATAACATTGCCCTTATGGGCGACGCCGCCCACACCACACATTTCACTATTGGCTCGGGCACCGAACTCGCGCTCGAGGACGCAATCGGCCTTGCCAAGAAGTTGCACAAGCAAGAAGACCTCCAGGCTGCGCTCAAGGCTTATGAAGAAGAGCGGCGCCACGCTCTGCGTATCCCACAGATTGCAGCATACAACAGTGCCCAGTGGTTCGAGAATATTCAACGCTACATCGACCAAGACGCCAGGCAGTTTGTCTTCTCGCTAGTGAACCGTATGCAGCCGAAAAACAGCTATCCTTGGAGACGTTCCATGTTTTCTGCCAGGCCCAACTGGCCACTGAGGAGATTGCGGTACTGAATCCGGAAGGAGATCTTCGTCCTGATCGACCATAAATAGCTAGCGGATACGCGCTGGCGCTGGTTGCCAGGCCATTCCCTTCCTTGAGTGGGCTGTGGGGGTATTGAGGGCAACCTGATGGCAAGAGCGCGATCTTGGCAGGCGTCACCCAGTACATCGTCAACGATGAGGTCCCCGACACCTGCACCGACCGCACCAGCGGCAAAACCAAGATATGCTAAAGACGACGCACTGCTGCAAAAGCATCGGCGATGAACAAGAGCATAACCTTGACGCAGTGTCTGCGAACCTCTATCTCTGAGAGAACAACACAGCCGCCCCCACTCCCAATGCGAGCAGAACCACCAACACGGCCACTATGAACGGGATCAGAGAGATCAGCGCGGCCATGCCCGTGATCGTCTGATGCACCTCTCGAATCCCAATGATGATCAGGTAGACGCCGTACAAGGTTAGTAAGGACCGATGATCGAGATCCAATTTACGAGCCTCATACCTACGGGTAGCAAGCCACCTTAAAGGTGGCTTGCTACCCCGCGAACTTCTCGCTAATGACGCCCTATCAGCGCCGATAGTACGGATGCTACAGGCAAGGTAGAAACGAAGACGGAGGGGATGCTAAGGTTTTGAGGATGGGGATTGAGAGCAGGACTTACCTTCACCTCGACCAGAACGAGAAGCCATTCGAGGACTGCCGATATCTCAATGCAGATCAGGGCAAAAAGCAGTGGTTTGAGGAGGTTTCCACCTGAGTGAAGGCTTCTTTTTCGGAAAACCGAGAGGCCCGGAATCTATAATGCCTCTCCGGAACCTGCCTCGATGCGTTGAAGTCAGGAGTTGATAATGACTACTAGATCGGTAAAGGAATCTTTGAGGTGAAGATACTAGGACTCTCATCAATAGCTTCCCGGCTTGTGGACTTTGCTCCGCTCGTCGCTCGGCTCATCGTCGGCATAATCATGGCAACCCACGGATGGCAGAAGCTCAGTGGAGGACCAGCTAATTTCGGTGAGACATTCCTGGCGAACGTAGGCGTTCCCTTACCGATATTCATGGCCTACGTGGTAACGTTCACAGAGTTAATCGGGGGCATCCTGCTCATCCTCGGACTGTTATCCAGGCTAGCCGCTCTCGCACTTACGATCGACCTCGTCATGGCGATGCTACTTGTGAGTGGGCTTGCGGAGCTTGAGCTATCCTTGACCGCGGGTTTTCTGGTGGTACTTTTAGCAGGTCCAGGGAAATTCTCACTTGACTATGCGCTCGGAATTGAGGGCTCTGTAGTAGAGGGGTCCGCGGACCGTGAAGCGCGAGTGAGGGACACTAGGTAGAGCATCAGCAGGCAACGATTTCCGAGCATTAACTTTCTGGCCTTCTCTGCCCTAAGCTTGTCGAAGGGGTACTCTTCACCTTTGTACTCGGCTCCACTTCAAAACATTGCCACCAGTGTCAAGGTCGGCACTATCTGTGTGGAGGCCCTAGCTAATTCTGGGGTTTTTGGTACTCGCAACAGGTTACCCAAGGGAGATTGCCGCCTAGAAACGGGTTGGCGAAGAAACGCATTCTCGGAAACTCAGTTTCCGCTTCCCAGAGTTATCAGAAACTTACCTCAAGTAAAGGCAAGCTCTTTAGCTGTTAAATATTTAACAGTGGTTTTTAGCTGTTAAATATTTGATAGCAATCTTCCCAAAAATCTGGTACCGTGCTACATGTTACGTGTTACGTTGAGGAAAGCGGGATGAAAAAGGAGGATAGAAGGATATGACAGAAAACATGCCCCCCACCCGAGTGCAGATGCAGCAGCTACACCAACGCCTAACCGAGAAGGTGCTCGATAAAGCCTGCGACGACCCCCAGTGGAAGCAG
>JAWWQA010000484.1:0-3303 GCA_033854695.1 Rubrobacteraceae bacterium | reverse complement strand
CAGCCCTCTGTCAAACGTCTGCAAAAACCGGGCTATTCTAGACCAGGGTTCCCCGGCCGGCAATCAGTGAAAGGACGTCTGTGAACTCAAGAACCTTCTTCTCGCAGGTTATCGTCCGTGTACTTGCACACTTTATCGCTCTTGCGGTAAATTTTATCCACCGTCCCGAACACCATGTATTCGTTGCCGATCACGTCTCGATCACGCGCTATGGAGCGCAGGTGCGGAACCCAGCGAAAATGTCTCTCCTGTCGAGGGTGCAAAAGTTATGCCAGGTGTTGCGGAGCATCCGGTCACGCACATCCCAGCAACCGCCGTACAGCACTTCGTGGTCTCCAGAACCGAGCTTCGATTGAGGATTAGCTTATTGGATGTCGCTATCCGGCGGTGCGATCTGAAACTGCCGGGACTCTTCGACGTGCGAAACACCCTCGACCTTACGGAGCTGTTCGACTTTTTCGGAGTCGATAGATCCGGTTATGACCCCGGTCTCCTCCAGCTCTTGCTCGACATCCATGCCGGCATCCTCGAGACCCTTGACGACCTCTGAAAACCGATCCAGATGCTCGTCGTCAACGGAGACCAACAGGTTCACCTTGGACACTTTGCCACCTTCTCACGCTTATCCAACCAGATCATACCAGCACATCCTCAAGATGGGATAGCAAAGCCCCTCAGAGACCTTCTGAAGGGCTTGCCCGAGAAAGATGAGTTACACACGAGTGCCGGTTAAATCCCTTACGGTGCCTGAACGAGGCCTGTGCCGATATCTCGCGAAGGTAGTGCCAGCCGACGAGCGTTCTGGATCAGCACAGTCCATAAGGCGCGGCCACGAGCATTGCGGTTCGCCTCGGCGTGGAGGGCAGCGATGCCGGCCACGTGCGGCGTAGCCATGCTCGTTCCGCTAATCGTGTTATAAAGCCTTGGTCTCGGCCAACTAGAGCGAATCTGGACTCCCGGGCCGGCGATATCCACCTGACCACCTTGTGGGTTGATCCCCCCGCAGGAAAAGTAAGCCACCAGAAATCGTGAGTCGAGTGCTCCGACTGCCATCATAGATGGGCAGTTGGCCGGGTGACCGACAGGCGCAATGTGAGTTGGACGCTGGCTTTCGTTGCCGGCCGCGGCGACGATTAACGTACCCTGATCCAGCGCGCGTCTGGTCACCTGCTCGAATATGGAGGAGTACCCCTGGCCAGGCTGTACGGGTGCCCCAAGGGACATCGAGATAACCTGGCAACCGCTGGTTATTGCCCAGTTTATTCCCGCCAGGATTCCACCATCAGCCCCGCTCCCCTGATTGCTCAATACTTTGCCGGCAAAGATTTCCGCACCATAGGCGATGCCGTAGCGCGGGAGTTGGCCGGGTTGCCGCGGACCGCAAGAGGTGCCGATGCAGTGGGTTCCGTGTCCGTGCCCATCCTGCACCGCCTGGTTCGATACGAACGAGCTAGAAGTGATCGAACGCCCCTGGAAGTCGGGATGTCCCAGGTCGAGACCGGTATCGAGAACTGCTACCTTAATTCCCTTGCCGCTGAACCGCGAAGCAGCCGCTTTGGTAACCTGCAATCCCCAGGTAACACTCGATTCGTCTAATGCCGCCACGATGGCTTGTTCGGCTACTTCACCCGGCAAACCGCCGGCGGCGAGCACGCTATCTACCAGGTGGTTAACCGCAGCTCGATACCCTCGCAGGTATTCAACCGGGAGCCTGGGAGCGGAACCCATCTCGGCGGGGGTAGTTGGCAACCCGGCGTTGCCGGGAGAATAATCCTGCAGAGCATAGACGACCCGCTCCGGCTCGACAGCCAGGATCGCATCCTCCTCCGCAACTGCTGTACCGAGCGCCTGAGTCTGCTCCGGCGGGACAGCCACGACGGCCACCGCTAGTTTGTCGAAGACGACAGCCTCTGCCTCCGCCAGCTGGTCGCCCTCCACGGCGCCGTCATCGAAATCGGCCGCGTTGGCGACGCTCGCCCCTACGACGTCGCTCAAGGCGCTTACCCCAGCCTCAATGGCGTCCTCGCGCATCAGGACCAGATACCTTCCGGTGGTACCCGGCGCAGGTCCCTCCGGACCAGGATCTTGGATGAACATCCCTTAGACCTCCATTCCTCTAGTGCATCGCTCCTTCGACTGCATAAAAGCACACGATAGTGAATCGGCGATGAATTTAGAATGAATTGCCGATGAATCAAGCCGATTTAGAGAGTTTGGCACAATACTGTATGGATCGTGGACGAAGCCGAGGGTACAGCCCCTAAGATATCGTCGCACCAGTTCCCATCTAGAGGACAGCTCCCGCAAGATCGGAGGTTATACTTAGCACATGGATGAGAAGACGCGCATAAGGCTGACGAAGTACTCGCAGAAGGCCGGTTGAGCTTCCAAGTTCGCTCCAGGGGACCTGGAGCAAGTACTTAAGGGGCTAACGCCGACTGCGGCGGAAGGGTTCGTGAGCGGGATGGAGACCCGGGACGACGCCGGGTACGTGCCGTTCGGTGGCGGGTTACTGCTCCAATCGGTAGACTTCTTTACGTCGATCGTGGACGACCCGTACCGATTCGGCCAGATCGCCGCGGCCAACGCCCTCTCCGACATCTACGCGATGGGCGGCGTGCCTCTGACGGCGATGAACCTGGTCGCCTTCCCCTGCTCGCTGGATCTCGGAATCCTGCGTGAGATCCTGGCCGGCGGGCACTCGAAGATCGAGGAATCGGAAGCGAAGCTCTGCGGCGGTCACTCCATCCAGGACGACGAACCGAAGTACGGCCTCTCGGTTACCGGCTTCGTCGAAGAGGATCGGGTCGTGAGAAACGCCGGTGCGAAGGCCGGCGATGTGCTGGTGCTCACAAAGCCTCTCGGGGTCGGTATCCTGACCACGGCTCTTAAACGGGATCTGGTCTCCGAGGCGGAGATCGAAGACGCCGTGGAGACAGCAGCCCAGCTGAATAAGGGCGCAGGCGCTGCACTACGCGAGGTCGCGGTCTCGGCGGCAACCGACGTCACGGGGTTCGGTTTCCTCGGACACCTCAACGAGATGCTCGAAGCATCGAACGTCGGCGCGATCGTACGCCGGGGCGAGGTGCCGGTCTGGGAGAAGGCTATCTATCTGGCAGCAGAGGGATGCTATCCGGGCGGCCTGAACGCCAATCGTGAGTACCTGGGCGATCGTGTCCAGACCGACGGGGTCGGTACAGACGACCTTCTGCCCCTCTACGACCCGCAGACGAGCGGCGGCCTGCTCGTGGCGGTCCCACAAGAGCGGTCGGCGGAGTTCATCCGCGCCGCGGAGAAGCATGG
>JAWWQA010000483.1:0-2751 GCA_033854695.1 Rubrobacteraceae bacterium | reverse complement strand
GTTCGGCGCTCGTTGCTTCCTACGGCAGTTTTCTACATATTGCGCTACGCGGACGTCAGATAGCCTATCTCCTCTAAGGGTAAAGGCCGAGCCAAACGGTAGGATCTCACTATTGCAACAGGTGCTCACTTGCGTAAGTCTTACTTGCCTCACCTTCAGGACCTGGGCTATAGTTACTTTTTGAAACGATTCCTTTAGGAGACGCTAGAAGCCAATGGCCAAAAACCCGCTTCTTCCTACAGGCACCGTCACCTTCCTCTTTACAGACATACAGGGTTCGACCTCCCTCTATGAAAACTATCCAGTACAAATGCAAGCCGCCTTGGAGCGTCACGACGAGATTCTGCGCTCCTCTATAGAGAACCACGAAGGTTACGTCTTCAAGACGGTAGGAGATGCTTTCTGTGCTGCCTTCGCTACCGCAAGAGCAGCCCTACAAGCAACCCTTACTTCACAGAGGGCACTTTTTGCCGAAACCTGGCCAGAAAATATCCAGCAGTTGCGTGTAAGGATAGCTTTACACACAGGTGTCGCCGATGAGCGAGACGGAGATTACTTCGGTCCTCCAGTAAATAGGGTTGCACGCCTGCTTTCAGCAGGCCATGGGGGGCAGATCCTGTTGTCAGATGCAGCCTACAACTTGGCGAGAGATCACCTGGTGCACCTGGAGCCTGAGGGGAAGCTGCGCGATCTGGGCGAGCACCGCCTAAAAGACTTGAGATACACAGAGCACATCTACCAGCTTATCGTCCCTGACTTACCGAAGGACTTCCCTCCCTTAAGGAGCTATGGGGTTGTAACGTCGCCCGAGCTTAGCAACCTCGACCGCCGCTATCGTCAGATCAGGCACATAGGCAGCGGAGGGATGGGCGAGGTCTATTTGGTACACCACGAAGCCCTAGACCGGGACATGGCCTTAAAGATCCTAAAGAACGAGTACGCAAATGATGAGCAGTTTCTCGAGCGCTTCAGGCGTGAGGCGAAGAGCATGGCCAAGCTCTCCCATCCCAACTTAGTGCAGGTTTACGATGCAGGCGAAGGCTTTTTTGAAGGAAGTCGTGTCTCTTATATGGCTATGGAGTACGTCCCAGGAGGGACACTCAAAGGGCTTATCCACCAGCAGAAGAGTCCGCTCCCTAGTGGTGTGGCGACCAATCTTACGTTGCAGATAGGCAAAGCTCTAGAGGCAGCACACAACCAAGGGGTGATACACAGAGACATAAAACCTCAGAACATCTTGCTTACAGAGTCAGGAGAGGCCAAGGTAGCAGACTTCGGCATAGCAAAGACTGCCACCTCGTCAACTACCCTCACCAGAATGAGGGTGATAATGGGTACCCTTCACTACATCTCCCCTGAGCAGGTGCAGGGGGAGCCAGCAAGCATTCAAAGTGATCTCTATGCCCTGGGGGTGGTGCTCTACGAGATGCTAACAGGCGAGCTGCCGTTCGAGGCTGATACTCCAGCAGGGCTAATAATGAAGCATATAACGGGACAGCTGCAGACCCCCAAAGAAGCGAATCCTGAAGTGCCTGAGGGGATAAGCGCGGTAAATATGAAGCTGCTAGCTAAAGAGCCAAACAAGAGGTACCGGAATGCAACAGAGCTCGTAGCAGATCTAGAGCGGGTGAAGGAGAACTTCACTATGAGCCCTGCTGCTAGTAGCAAAGTTGTAGAGGAGTCAAAGCCTCCTACAGCAGAGCTAGAGGTGGAAAAGGAAGATGTGGTAGTAACTCCCACTACCGTAAATATCCCAGAGCTAAAGGGGCAGAAGCTACCAAAAGCGCTTAGCATGTTAGCTGAAGCAAGCCTCTCGCTAGGTCGTGAGACCAAAGCCCCGAGCAAGAAAGTGCCTAAAGGTATGATCATTGAGCAGGATCCCCCGGCAGGGACGCAGGTCCAAGTGGCTAGCTCTGTGAACGTGACAATCAGTCTAGGGCTAGAACAAACCATCACTACGGAAGGCGCTGGGTATAAGCAACATGACCAGCCAAAGCGGAGAGAAGCTCTTGCAGCCGTGGTCGTCGGTATAGGATTGATAGCAGAGAGCTTTATTAGCTCGCCCTCAACACACCCGTTTGAGATCTGGATATTAAGATTCACTATTTGGTCAATGCAGCTTGTAGCCCTTATGGGGCTTCACAGACTGCAAGCACCGAGCTATGGAAAGTTAGGACGAGCAGGATTTTTAGTTGCTTTTGTAGGGGTTGTGCTAAAGCTTCTTGGAATCACAGCCATTGGGGTAGGAGGCCTTCAAAGCCTACCTGAGTCTTTGCAGCTCTTTATCGGCAGTTTCAAGGCTGTGAGCGATGTTGTAGTACCAATTGGAATGGTGCTCTTGGGAGTAGCAACGCTGCGTGCGAGAGTACTACAAATGTGGTTTGGAGTGCTTCTGATCGCTTTTCCTATTATGCTAACGGCGTTTAGTCATGGTCTCATGATTCCCTGGATCATCGAGCAGGGGAATCTGGAAATCGTGGGCAGAGTGTCACAGATAGCAAACGGTATAGGATGGGGGATCTTCTGGCTGTTATTTGGATACACGCTCTTGACAAGTAGCTCCTTAAAGCAGCAATTTGATCAAACTTCCTAGCGGGTGTTATGAACTTGGCTGAGAAATCCCATTAGAATGGGGATTACTCGGTTAGCTCGGTTCCCTGTCGGACCTCCGTTTTCCGCATTAGCAAGCCACTATGCGCTGAAACCCACTTAGCCTCATTCCTAACGGTTTGGGCAGGGCCAAGTTCAACA
>JAWWQA010000482.1:0-4833 GCA_033854695.1 Rubrobacteraceae bacterium | reverse complement strand
AATCTGGGACAACCACAACGCGGAAGGAGTCTAATGGCGAACATACCTGAACAGGGGCAGCGGCTCCCCAACGTCGAGTTCATCACCGAGAGCGGCGAGAGGTTCGCGGCCGGAGATCTCAGCGGACGGAAGACGGTCCTCTACTTCTACCCCAAGGACGACACCCCCGGCTGCACCAAGGAGGCCTGCGCCTTCCGGGACCGTATGGGCGACTACGAGCAGGCAGGTATACAGGTATACGGTGTCTCGCTCGACTCCCCCGAGTCTCACCGCCAGTTCCGCGAGAAGCACAACCTCAACTTCCCGCTTCTCACCGACGAGAACGGCCGTGCGTCTGAGGCACTGGGAGTTCTTGGGGACCGGAGCTATGCCAACCGTGTCACCTTCCTGCTCGATCCAAACGGGAAGATAGCGAGAGTCTACCCAGAGGTCTCTCCCGAGACGCACGCCGACGAGATACTTGAAGATGCAGCTTCCCTTTAAAAAGGGACCTCGCACTCCCAACAAATATGGCTCTGACAGGAAGCGTCACTTCCTTTAACAAGGAGCACCTTCGCTACCATCGAGAGTATTATCGGCTAGGGACCCTGAGAAGGTTGCAAAACCGTGACGGTACGCGCGATGGCCGCAAGCCACCGACGTTCAGGAGGCTAGCAGGCGTGTGAGCCGCAGGTGGACACCTTCGTCCTCGTCGGTGACGTAGAAGAAGCGGCCATCGTCGGTGATCGCGATGCCTTCCACGCGTGGCAGGGTTGGGAACTCGCGAACGAACTCGGCCTCGACGGAGCCTGATTGCTGGTCGGGGGGGAGGGTGCAGCGGAAGTGGGTCGCCACGGTGTTCTGCCCGCCCGGATAGTCCTGTAGGAGCACGCTCTGCTTATCCCTACTGTCAACGTTGCCAGTGACGAGGTGCAGCTCGTCGCCGACGGTGGCGAGATCTCGCCCCCTGGCTATGTCGCCGTTACGGCCAATGGCATCCACTACCCAAAAGCCCTTTACCTCTGGCAGCTCGTCGCCCGGCTCGAAGAGGCGCACGACGCCTTCTAGCGCGACGAGGATGGGACGGCCATCGGCAGCGACAGGGAAGCGCAGGCCGATGAAGAGAGTACCGTCGCAGCGGAACGCCGCACCCTCGAAGTTGAGGGGTAGGTCATCATCGCGCACGAGGCCTTCCCATTCCTTTTTCTTCTACCACTTTCGGATCATCCTCTCGAAGGCAGCCGTGTCGTTGAGGTGAGGAAGGGGTTTGTCTTTGGGCACTTCGCTAACGCGTATGGGAGATGTGCTTTCGGGAGATGGTGGGTTATGAGAGAATTCAAAGACCGTTGAGAAGAGAACCCGAGAGGAGATAGAGCGTGAGCTATGTGCAGCCGCAATCGATACTGTCTGTCGTTACCGGCAATTGGTGGGTGCTGGCGCTGCGCGGCGTACTGGCCGTGCTCTTCGGTCTGCTGGCGCTTATCGCGCCGATAGCCACCCTCACAGTGCTGGTGCTTTTCTGGGGAGCGTTCGCATTGGTCGATGGGATCTTCGCTATCGTCGCCGCGTTCCGGGTTGCCGGGGGCAGGGGGCGCTGGTGGTTGATCATCGAAGGGGTGCTCGGTATCTTGGCCGGTATCGTGACCTTCCTCTACCCCGGTCTCACCGCGCTGGTGCTGCTCTACATCATCGCCTTCTGGGCCATATTAATAGGCGTTATGCGCATAGTCACGGCCATCTCGTTGCGCCGGGAGATCGAGAACGAGTGGCTTATGATCCTCGGCGGCGTATTGAGCGTTATCTTTGGCATACTCCTGATAGTGCTGCCCGGTCCGGGCCTGCTGTCGCTCACGTGGCTGATCGGGATTTGGGCCCTGATCTTCGGCATCGCCCTGATAGCCCTGGCCTTTCGGGTGCGGAACATGGGGCAAGCAGTCCAAGAGAGAAGAGTGCGATAGCCAAAGACCCGCTGAGCCCGAGCCGCTGCCCACGCCCCGGCGTGCTCGGCGGTTCGGCTTTACAGTAGATGCCTGCCAGGACGGTGCTCGGAAGGTTGGCATAGCGTTCGGAGATTGCATTACTATGTGTAGTTCCGAAACTCTACAGGCAACCCTTTCAGGCCGCGCAGCACCAGACCCGGGCGCCAAGTCAGCGATTCGGGTGAGTCCTTGAGCCGCAGGTCGGGCATCCTGCGCAGCAGCGTGTTGATGGCGATCTGTCCTTCCATCCGGGCAAGAGGCGCGCCCAGGCAAAAGTGGATGCCCTTGCCGAACGCAAGGTGCTTGTTGTCCGCGCGGGTGACGTCCAGCGCGTCGGGTTCCGGGAACCGTTCCGGATCGTGGTCTGCGGATGCGATCACGACCATCACCATCTCGCCTTTTGGGATGAGCGTCCCACCGATGACGACATCTTCTCTGGTGAAGCGTTCGGTCGAGGTCTCCACCGGACCGTCGTAGCGCAGCAGTTCTTCGATCGCGGGCTTGATGAGTGAGGGGTCGTTTTTCAGCTTCTGGAGCTGGTCTGGGTGTTGCAGCAACGCCAGCATGCCGTTGCCGATGAGGTTGACGGTAGTTTCGTGCCCGGCGATCAGCAACAGGAACACCATGGCGAGCAGCTCGTCTTCGCTGAGCTTGTCGCCGGCTTCCTCCGCCCGCACCAGCGCGCTGATGAGGTCGTCCTTGGGATTCTTGCGCTTCTCTTCAAACATCGCGCGCAGGTAGTCGGTAAACGCCTGCATGTGGGGAATCAGGATCTTCTCTACGTACTCCTGGGTCGCGTTTCCAGACACGGCGGCGTCCGACCACTCGCGAAACTTGTTCCGATCTTCTACGGGAACGCCGAGCAGTTCGGCAATTACGGTGATGGGCAGCGGGAACGCGTAATCGTCGATTAGGTCCATCTCCCCTTTGTCCTGCGCCGCGTCCAACAGCGCGTCAGCTATCGCCTGGACGCGCGGGCGCATACGTTCGATCAGACGCGGTGTGAACGCCTTGGAGACCAGCGCGCGCAGTCGCTCATGATCAGGCGGATCCATATCGAGCATGTTCCTGCTCAGGGGCTTCATCACCTCTGGTATCGGCGGTATCTGGGCAAGCTGTTCCGGAGTCACAGCGCTGCGCCAATCCTTCACGAAACGCTCGTCTTTGAAAACGGCCGCCACATCCTCGTAGCGGGTAACCAACCATATAGCCCGGCCGTCCGGTAGCGTTACGCGATGTATCGGGGCGGTCGAGCGCAATTGGGCGTAAGCGGGATAGGGATTAGCCTTGAAGTCGGGACTAAACAGATCGACCTGCGGTGGCTGCGACACGATCTTCTCCTTCCCCGGCTTCTCCTCAGCGGGTTTACTGTAACCCTGCGACCCAACTATATCCCTAACTCGAGGAAACCGGGAGGCTACTGAATGCTTTGCCCAGAGGTGGCTCAACCGTTCCGATTACTGCTGTTGGGTTCGCCTTCGGGCCGGCCTTTACCTGGCTCGGATGAGCTATACCGCAGCGGAGTTAGAATGTAAGCTAAGAGTGGGATGCGAAATATTCATCCAGCTCGTTCAACAACTGTCGCTTCTTTCCTGCGTCGAGAAACGAGGCTTGAAACGAGTTCTTGACTAACCGGTAGATGTCGTCCCGGGACAGGTGTAGTCCTTCCTGGGCGGCATAGAAGTTTTCGTTTATGTAGCCGCCGAAGTATGCCGGATCGTCGGAGTTTGTCGTCACGCACAGCCCGAGATGCAGCATCTGCTTCAGGTTGTGGTCCTGAATGGTATCGAAGATCCGCAGCTTGACGTTGGAGAGTGGACACACGGTCAGGGGTATCTGCTCTTCTCTCAGCCTCTCTACGAGGTTTGGATCTTCTACGCAACGAACACCGTGATCTATACGGGACACCTCGAGGTCGTCCAGTGCCTGCCACATGTACTCCGGCGGCCCTTCTTCGCCGGCGTGGGCCACCCTCAGGAAGTCGTGCTCTCGCGCTTCGTCGAACACGGCCTTGAAGTCCTCCGGCGGGTGTCCAACCTCGGAGGAGTCAAGCCCGACCCCTATGATCCACTCCTTGAACGGCAGCGAATTATGGAAGGTCTCCCTCGCCGCTTCGGCGCTAAGATGTCGCAGGAAACACAAGATCAGACCCGTGGAGATGCCTAGCTTCCGCTCGGCCTCGACGAGAGCGCGGTGTATGCCCGTAATTACGGTCTCGAACGGTACTCCTCTGCCGGTGTGGGCCTGTGGGTCGAAGAATATCTCTGTGTGGCGCACGTTCTGGGTCGAGGCTTTCTGTAAGTAGGCCCAGGTCAAATCGTAGAAATCTTGCTCGTGCAGAAGCACCCGGGTGGCTTCGTAGTAGATATCCAGAAAGGATTGGAGGTTACTGAAATTGTAGGCTCGGCGCACCTCCTCCGCAGAAGAGTAGCGGAGAGGTACTCCGTTGCGTTCGGCGATCTCGAACATCAACTCAGGCTCAAGAGAACCCTCGATATGAATGTGTAACTCTGCCTTCGGAATGCCCTGGATAAAACACTTCGAGATGGGAGGTTCTCTCAAGCTCATCCTTTGGTCGCTCCTTTCCCTCGGTTGCATCGTATTCCGAGATCCTTCCGCCGTCAGGATAGATCGCCGGTGGTGTTTTGCCAGAGCCTCGGGATCTCCCGGGCGAAGCGTGCTATTACCCAAGGGCGTCTCTCTGCTCGAAGATAAGCTCCAGCAGCTCCCCGCCGAAATCCGAGGCGGTATGCACATCGTCTCTTTCGATCTGGATGTTGTTCAAGTACTGGAGCCGGAGTACGTCGCCGTCTTGGGCCTCGGGTATGATCCCGCCGAAGAAGAAACCCAACTCCTCTAACCAATCTCCGCCGAT
>JAWWQA010000481.1:0-2906 GCA_033854695.1 Rubrobacteraceae bacterium | reverse complement strand
GCAATCATCGTCGAGGAGACGCCCTCCAGCAGGAACCTCTTACACAAGCACGTCCCTATAAAAGGGCCAGGCGGGTTCTACAGCGCCGCAAGTGGGGGCCTTGGATTCGGCACCTCTGCCTCGATCGGACTTCGTATGGCCTCTCCTGATCGGCCGGTGGTTTGCGTCGTCGGGGACGGATCGCTCATGTACGCGTTGCAGGCCCTATGGAGCGCGGCCCGGTACGGAGCCGCAGTCGTTTTCGTCGTCATGGACAACAGCCAGTACAAGATCCTCAAGCTCCTGGGCGAACGCGATGATGCAGGCGACAGGGTGCCTGGCCTGGATCTCCCGAATGTGAACATCGTGCAGGCAGCCAGGAGCCTCGGCTGCGAAGGGGAGACAATCGAACGCCCGGAGGAGCTCTCCGACGCCTTCGAGCGTGCCCTGAGCATTGGACGCCCGTACGTCCTGGACGTCCTCGTCGATCCAGACCACCCCAAGACTCTAGGTTGATACCACTTGCTCTCAACGCTCCGGTCTGGCGCAAGCCCTGATCCGCAACTCTTCGTACGGTTCGACAACCGAAAGCGGGTTCTCACCAAACAAAAACCGGCACGTTCGGCTATGACGAACGTGATACTTGCATCAAACTCGGCGATTATGTATATGAGAATAGGTTGAGGGAGAAGGTGAAAAGAAGCTACCAAGACTGAACCACACGGAAAGCTGGAGGAGGATCAGGTGGAAGCGAACAGCGGGAGTAGACCAGCGTATCGCGCGCTTTGGATGTGGCTCATGTTGGGGTGGGCAGCGAGCGCCGCCGACCGCACTATCACCGGACCGGTCGTCAGTTACATCATCGCCAACGACCTCCCTATTATTCAAGGAGTTAACGATCCGTACGCCGTAGGCGGACTAATAGGCAGCATGTTCTTTGCAGGCTACATGCTGACCCAGTTTCCGGGTGGCTACCTGGGAGACAAATTCGGGCACCGCACTATTATCGTCATCAGCATCGCTTGGGCGGGCATAGCTACGATCGTGAGCGGACTGATGACGGGCGTTCTAGGCTTAGTAGCTTTGCGCGTAATCACCGGTCTCGGAGAAGGCACGTTCTACTCCAACGACCGCAGCATCATCACGGAACAGACACCTTTCGAGAAACGAAGCTTCGGCATGGGTGTCGCCATTACCGGGCTACCGATCGGGATCACCATCGCCTTCATTAGCACACCGTTTCTGATCGACCTGGGAAACTTGGTGCTTGGCGAAAACAACGGATGGCGGATGCCGTTCTTCGTGCTGGGCGCCGTTACGTTGGTCGTTTGGTTCGCGATAGCCAGGTTTTTCAAGCGGCAACGGGAGAGAGAGTTCAGGCCTGACTATACGGCTGCGCTGCGCGAGCTAGGCAAGTATTCCGTACTTTTCTTCCTTATCATAATGGCCGTCTACTGGCCCGGTGTTCAATTGGGCTTGCCGGAATGGGTGGTGGCGGTGATAGTGGTCTTCGTGGCCCTCTTGCTAGTCGCGTTTGTCTTCCGCAGAATGGGTACGGAGATAGCCCCTGTGCTATACAACAGGGATCTGCTCCTGCTCTACATCGCGGCGATCGCGATCCTCTGGAACCTGTGGTTCTTTGGCTTTTGGTCAGTGTCCATTATCTCTCAAGCAGCGAGTCAGAAATCCTTCTTGTACGCGGCGCTAGTTGCCGCTTTCAACGGAGGAGCCGGCATATTGGGGTTCCCTGCCGGAGGCTGGCTGGCCGACTATGCCAAGCGCAAAGGGTGGGGCCGTAAGGGGATGCTTGTATCTTTCACGCTGATCGCAGGTCTCTTGACGGTGGCTTTCGGCCTTTACATCATGAACGGAGGATCAGCCCTCTTTGTAATGGGCATCTTGATATTCTTCCAGGCCCTGTTCTTTAACGCTCTACAGCCGGTCTCCCAAGCACTCACGGCGGACATAGTCACCAACCCTGCCCTTCTCGGCTCGGCGTTTGGTATGTGGAACCTGTTCGGTGAGATGGGGGCTGTCCTTTCTCCGGCAGTCAGTGGTGTGCTGCGTGGTGCGACAGGAGATTGGACCGCAGCAGTGATGCTGGACGCGGGCATCCTCCTGACTAGCTTCGTGATACTGCTGTTCGTGAGGGAACCGAGAGCGCCCTCGGGCGAGGAACAGCCCGCTGAGGCCAAGGCGACAAGCTAGTTTCCATTTAGGTAGAGTGTTAGGGGTAGCGAGGAAAAGAGGTCACGCTCATGACAGCAGCGAGCAACCGCATCCCCATCAACATGGTGCCGCACTTCTCGCGGTTACACGAGTGGATAGCGTTGGAGTAAGGGTACTTCCAGGAAGAAGGTCTTGAGCCAAAGATGCTGACCGATGTGATGCACTCGGTGTCCAGCCATCGAGGCGACGAGTACGGTCAGCGGCCTCTGGACCTTCCCTTCGTTCAGGAGGAAGAAGTCGCCAACTCGGCCTGCGAGTGGGGCACCGCGTGTAACGCGGGCGCCGGTATGGGCAGGGTCGTACCGGATCTGTACAGCGTAGGCCGCTATCTTCGTGCGACCGGACTCCAAGATCGAAAGACTCTACGAGTTAAGGGATGTGCCGGTTGGCATATGTCTGATGGCGGGCAGTCACTTCACAACCCTCAAGACTCTGGGCGAGGTACTGCCGAATGAGCACATCGAGATCGTACACACCGGCGGACCTGGGCAACGTCTACTCGCGCTTCTGGACGGAGAAGTCGAAGCCGCCAACCTCCTGGATCCCGAGATCCCGATCGCCGAAGTGAAAGGTCTGCGTAAGCTCGCGCAGGGCGAGTTCTTGATCACATTCTGAGTCTCACGCACCATCAGACAGGAGACCCTCGGCAAGTTCTTCGGCGCGCTCAAGCGGGCGGAGGAGGTCCTGGAGCAGGGCAC
>JAWWQA010000480.1:0-5055 GCA_033854695.1 Rubrobacteraceae bacterium | reverse complement strand
CATACTTTCCCTGCTTGAGGAGATGGAAGAGAGATTCCAAAAAACCCCGCGCCCTTTTATCTACACGCTCAGCAAAGCCGGGCAATTCAGGCGTTACCAATAACGTTTCACCGACATATGAAAGCAGATCAAAGGTAAAGAGCCTTCTGGCAGCGCGGGTTGCCGATAAATCGAATTCTCGGAAACTCATATCCAGGATTCTGCATAAAAACTCGATTGCCCCGGTCCTAATGGCCTCGCTACCCGATTCCGCAGGGGAGGCTACTTACTAGATGTTGCGGTGCTGGATAAATATTCGCTGGTGCACGCACAAATTTCGGAGTCAACCCGCCCCCTAGCTCTAAATGGAGTACCAAAACCCAACCGTTTTTGACACACTCAATCAGCGAATACCGCATAGACAAGACAATGTGTAGAGGCCCGCTCAGATGAGAGACGTGTTCCGTAAAGGGTAGTTTTTGATACAGCTACAAAGGAGCCTGCGCTAGGGTACAGATTGCCGCTTTAGTGAAAATTCTCGGAAACGCAGGAGGAGAAGAGGGCGCACAGAGCAGGATGTTCAATGGAAGCCTTGATCAGATCGCTTCTCCCACAACTAGGCTTGTCGGGCCCGCTAGAGGGATGGTCTGCAGGTACTCCCACCCAGTTTCTCTGAGCCATCCTTTGCCTTCCTCTTCGCTGAAGACGTCGCCACCTACGTTTGTAAGAAACTCGCCCGCCATCATGGCGGCAAAGAGCGGCTCGGTGTGCTGTGGGTTGGTCCAGAAATCGACGATTAGCAGCCGTGCACCGCTCGAGACACGCTCGCGGATGCGTCTGAGCAGCTCTAGGTTTCGCTCATGGTCGAAATAGTGCACGACGTTGGCTAGGATTAGGGCATCGTGATCCTCAGGAAACAGATCTTCGAAAAGATCGCCCGCGACGATCGTGATGCGAGGACCAACCGGGTTAGTAGCCAAAGCGTCTCTTGCGACCTCTGCAACCGGAGGCAACTCGAAAAGCGTGCCTTCCAATTGTGGATAGCGATCCAGAATAGGCACGAGGAATTCCCCGACTCCCCCACCGAGATCCAGCACCTTTCGGTGTCGGGCGAAGTCATACTTTTCTGCCATCGCGTGCGCCGGTCCGGCGGTAATGGCGGCGACACCTTCGGAGAAGATTCGCTGCTGGTCAGGGTCGAAGTCGTCCCTCCTGACACCACGATTTGTGCGAAGGGCTTCTTCCAAACGTTGCCATTGTGGGTAGCTGATATTGTTCCAGAAGCGCAAGAAGGAACGTAGATCGGCAGGAGTCTTGCCGCTCAGAAAGGTCGCAGACACCGCAGTATTTCTATAGCGATCGTCCTGCTTTTCCAGGAACCCTAGCGCCACCATCGCATCGGCGGTGATGCGGGTAGTACGAGGAGGGATACCGAGGTCTCTAGCTAATTCCTCTAGTGTGAGTGGCCGATCGTCTAGTGTTTCGAACACTCCCAACTCATTTGCGGCGAACAAGTGCTTGCTCATCATGAAGCCGGCAGCAGTCTGGAAAATAAGATCAGGTGTAGGGTCGTTCATATAAGAACTCTCTTCCTCATAGCGATACACTGGCTGATGCGGATGGTAATAAAGTAGGTGATCTAAGGCAATTAGTACGAGAAGCTGAACTGCTACATGGCTTGCGCCAACAGAGTGGGCTGCTACTCAGGTTCGTCTGGAAGCAGAAACGATGAGGTCTTTGTATAAGGGAGGATCTGCGTCTCTAACTCGGGGTGGGTTGCCTCTTCTTCCCGGATGGTTCTACTCTTTGCCCTCCTCCAACAGTTCGTTCATCGCCTGCCTGAGCACGCTCACTGCAGAGAGCCCACGGCGCTTCAACGCAACTGTCCATTCGTAGCGCTCCTTGGCTGTCACCGTGAAGGTCATGTTGACTGGAGTGTCGGCCGCAACTAGCTTCCCTCCCCTACCGGGAACCATTTCAATTTCCTGTGTATTAGCTTTCCGGATTTTGTCTGAATTCTCTGTTTTCGGTGCTGATGCTGAATCCCCTCTCCGAGGAGTCACACCCTCAAATGCTTCACTGAGGGAGCTTCGCTTCCTTTGGTTAGCCACTGATAACCTCCGTCCAGGCTTCCCTATACTCCTCCAGATACCACGGACTGTTCCCAAATCCATCTTCATAGCGCGTTAGGGATCTGATGCGCGCTCCAAGCAGTGGAAAGTTGTCCAAGAGCTCCGCTGCTTCCCGGGCAAGTCGTTTGCGCTTGTCCCAGCGGGTAAAGAGAATGCTTGTGTCAAGTTTCCCTTTTATCGCCTCCACATCCAGGAGCACCTCAAGCGTTGCTCGCAAGCGGTTCACGTCAACACCAGTCGGCGCAACCGGGACAACAACGTGATCGGCGACCGCTGATGCCGCCCATAAGGCCTCTCTGTTATTAGGAGGCGTGTCTATAATGACTACCCTCCCCTCTTTCTCTAACAGCCTGGCTTGACGCGCAAGCGCATCCTTCTCAACAGCCACAACCTCAAACGAAAGCTCTCCTTGCGAAGACCACTCAAGTGCGCTTCGTTCACCATCCGCGTCAATAACAATCGGCGCGCGGCCTTCCTCCTTCGCAGCTTCAGCAAAGTAGAGCGCTGTTGTTGTCTTCCCCACTCCGCCCTTCAAGTTGACCACCGATACTATCAAGGCTATCTTCCTCCTGTGTTACTGTGTTCCTGTAAAGCAGTGAGACTGCGAACACGGAATCATTCGATCCTGTGAACCAGTGATCACAGGGAGACTACAGCAACATTCCCGCTTGGGACACAGCGAATCTTCGCCTGCCCATGATCTTGTGTGCGGACAGAAGGAGCGCACTACTACTTTACGCGTCACTTGTCTGACCACGGCTGCGATGAACTTGACCTAGAGGACGTACGGTCGTCTTCTCCTACCTTGCACAGGCGGAATAGGAGTATGATGCCCCTCATGGAAGAAGAATCTATACGCGGAAATTCGCAGAACTCATATTCCGAACCTTCCGCGGCAGAAGGATGGACGAATACTGCGGTGGCGGGGAAAGCTCTCGGCGTATCTCCGCGAACAGTATTGTCATATATTAAAAAAGGGCTGCTTGAAGGTAAAGCTGAAGGTGAAGGAGTTAAACGCACCTGGTACGTGACTATAGACTCCCTCAACGCTCTACGTGTACAACGCCTCACAGAAGGAAACCTCGCAGAAAATTTCCACGAAAGTTCGGCAGAGAACGTCGCAGAAGGTATCGCCGAAGCAATGCAGAATATTTCCGCAAGACTAGCTGAAGAATCAGCAAGAGCTGCTGAGTTTCGTGTTCGACTCGAACTTACTGAACGAGCCGAGTCTACTCTGCGAGAAGCTCTGCAAAGGGAACGTGAGAGAGCTGATAGCGAGCGTGAGCGCGCCGAGCGCTTAGAACGGGAGTTGGTCGAGGCGCGCCTGTCGTGGTGGCAGCGGGTATTCGGTAGATAGGTTTAATCAACGAGAGGAGATGATGGTGGCAGCGAACGAGTTCCAGCGAACGCTCATGAGCATCCTCAATAGGTACGGTATGAGCGTTTCAAACTTAGCAGAGCGTACTGGTTACAATCCTCGTCTTTTAGAGAACATTATTGCGGGGAAGAGCCGCCAGATGCCTGTGGACTTCTTCGTACGAATTGCCAAGGTCCTCAAGCTGAACACAGAAGAGAAAGAGGCATTGGAACTCTCGTGGGCCTTTGGAATCGAGCGCTTGAGTTGGCGCCTCACCTAGCGCATCCAGAGAAGTCCTGCCAACAGGAAGATAAGGTAAGAGAGACGCGAGAGCGGCCGGGAGCGCCAGGAGCGACGAGAAACTCGGGAAAGGAAGCGAGAAAGCTGTGAGCAGGAGACACAGCAGCCCTCAGGAAGTCCTCCTTCCTTGCCTAGGACGCGACCCTACCTGAGCTTCTCAGTGAGCACTCTCTCCGGATCCTCCGCCTTGCCTACGTACAACCTTCGCTGCTTGCCATCCTCTCGTCAGTAGAAGTACCAGAGAAGTACCAGTAAGGACCCCGCTGCGTACCGGTCTTAGGGTTGGCGCGGTACTCCAGCTGGAGGATGCCCGTGCCGTGGTTACGACGCCCGGCAACTGTGCTCTGCTTAAGAAGCTGCTCGCGTCTGCGCACGACGGCTTTGCGGACCCGGCTTAGCTCCGACCCGCTTAAGGTGGAGATGGCTTGGATAATCTCACCGGAATTCATGGGAGGCTCCTTCTCTAATGTGTATACACACGAACAATAGTAGCGTCGAACCTTCGGCTTGGCAACCTCTCATCCACACCCCTGCTCTTGCAGCGCTAAGAAGGTCGCTGAGCACCATCCTGAGGGTTTCTGGTACCCCTTCCTATAGAAAGGCGCTTCCCGGCCGTTCTGGGACCGTCTGAGGCCCTCTCCGACAATCTTTGGTTGTGGTCTTGGCCTGGTTTTTGTCTTTCCAAGAGTTAATACAGATAATACTAGCAACAAGCAGCCAATGGAAGAACCTCTAAAACTCTAATAATCAGAAGCAACAAAAAGAAGGGACACGCGAAAACCAGGAGAACAGGAAAAGCGGAGTATTATGGATACTCTTCAAAATCAGCGCCGCCGGCGCACGCCGCCTATGTAGGAGACCTGCTCTGACGCGATTGTTGAGACCCTCTTGCCTACCTGCTGCGAGTGGAGTTAATGGAGCTGCTACTGTCAGGTGCTTGGACCAAAAGGTCGGCGTCTGCTCCCACCTGCTCTTTGAGCACCTTCCGTATAAGCTCTCCGAATCGGGTTTCTATGTATTCGAGGGCGAAATGGTTGGGGACCCACAACACGAGTGTCGAGTTCTCAAACGCTGTGGGAACTGTGCCCTCGAACCACACCAGGAGGCTGGGGGTGTTGATCTGCTGGGAGACCTCTTTGAGCAGGGGATCCCAGACTGCCTTGGCACGGGAATCGGCGATGGAGGGCGGCAGAAGCTCTGTCTCAACGGTTCCAGGAAGATGTTTTGGGTCTGCACCTGGTGCAGCTTGGTCGTGGTCATCCGTGGCGAGAAGGGAGGAAGGAGACC
>JAWWQA010000479.1:0-3064 GCA_033854695.1 Rubrobacteraceae bacterium | reverse complement strand
AGAGACGCCTACGGCGAACGTACCGCCAGCGCCGGGGATGTACGGTGAGAGGATTCCGAACTACCTGGTGCCGGCGATCCTGACGACGCTCTTTTGCTGTTTGCCTCTCGGGATCGTCTCCATCGTCTATGCCGCACAGGTGGATAGCAAGGTTGCTTCCGGGGACCATGCCGGGGCGCTCGAGTCCTCAAGAAATGCGAAGAGGTGGGCTTGGATCTCCTTCGGCACCGGACTCGCAGGGATCATACTCTTCATCGCGTTCTACGCGATCCTGATAATCCTCGGTATCGCCCTTGAGGGAAACAGTGGCTCTGGCGTCTAGGAGGGCGAGCGCGTCGCCAGGTGAGCGTCTGCGCTCGGCGGCGTTCCTATTTCTCGCCCTCGGGGGCCTTGGCTTCCTCTACCTCTTCAACCCGGCCAGTACGTTCATCTACCCCACCTGCCCGTTCTTCTGGGCGACCGGGTGCTATTGTCCTGGTTGTGGGAGTCTGCGAGCTTTGCACCAGCTGATGCGCGGGCATCTGCTCACCGCGTTCGGCTTCAACCCGCTGATGATGCTCTCCTTACCGTTTCTCGGGTACTCCGCACTCTCGCAGGCCAGGCTTGCGATGGTGGGCAGCCCGCTCAAGAGCGTCTTCATCGGACCGCGGCCTATCTGGGGGCTCCTGGTTCTTATCCTGGCCTACTGGGTTTTGAGGAACGTGCCCGTTTATCCCTTTTCTCTTCTCGCGCCTTGAATTTCGGGCCGGTAGGTGCCGAACGCATACAACTTGAGATGAACGGCTATAATTCCGTCCCGTGAGCGATCCACGACCAATTGGCGTCTTCGACTCGGGGGTAGGCGGGCTGACGGTGCTCGCGGAGATACGGGACCGTCTGCCCTACGAGCACACGATCTACTTCGGAGACACGGCGCGGGTGCCTTACGGGGTACGCGACCTGGCCGAGGTGCGGGGGTTCGCGTTCGAGATCATACGTTACCTCGTTGGACTGAACGTGAAACTCGTCGTGGTGGCCTGCAACACGGCGACGGCAGCAGCCCTGGAGGCGGCCCAGGCCGAGTTCGACGTGCCTATAATCGGGGTCATAGCGCCGGGAGCGCGAGCAGCGGTCCTAGAGACGCTCAACCGGAGCGTCGGAGTGCTCGCGACGGAGAGCACGGTGGCCAGCCGAGCGTACCGGAGGGCCGTGCACAGCCTCGACGCTGGCATAGAGGTCTACGAGCAGGCCGCGCCCCAGTTCGTGCCGCTCATAGAGCGCGGCATCGTTGACGGCCCGGAGCTGGAGAAGGTCGCTCGTGGCTACCTCATCCCTCTCAAAAAGCAGGGGGTGGATGCTGTCATCCTTGGGTGTACGCACTATCCCTTGATCTCAGCGCCCATCAACCGGATCCTGGGTCCTGAGGTGCGTCTGATCTCCTCCGCCGGACAGACCGCCCTGGAGGTGGGACGTATACTCTCCCGCCGGGGATACCTGAGACGCCCCAAATACGCCAGAGACGAGGGCCACTCGGCCTACGTGTGCAGCGCCGACCCCGAAGAGTTCGCCGCTTTGGGTAGCCGCTTCCTCGAAGAAAAGATAGAGGCTGTCGCCCCCGCCGCCGTCTTCTAGGTAGTACCCGTCCTCTGATATACTAGTTTTAGGCCTCGGACGGGGCGTGGCGCAGCCCGGTAGCGCACCTGCTTTGGGAGCAGGGGGTCGGAGGTTCAAATCCTCTCGCCCCGACCGTGAGGGTCGATGTGCGGGTGTAGCTCAATGGTAGAGCTCCAGCCTTCCAAGCTGGTGATGGGGGTTCGATTCCCCTCACCCGCTCCTCGGACTCCGCGGAGCATCCGTCCGGAGCCCCCACACGCTCGTAACTCAGCAGGACAGAGCAGCGGACTTCTAATCCGCTACAAGGCATTTCTCAAAGCCCCGTAAGGAGGTGCCCTCCTGACGGTCTGCGAGGCTTTGGATGACGTGAGCTCCCTAACTAAGTTGAGCCTTTGCTGAGCGTTATGTTCCCGTTTTGCGTACTAATTGAATTGTCGGATTCTGGAGACAACGAATAGCTACATTCGGTTTGATTCTGGCTAGGGAACTTGCATTGCAATTCAATATTCGCAGTGTAGGACTTAAGGGGGTACCGACCTGTATATCCAGTGATGGTGCCATTCAACGTCATTACAGGATCGTTCCCGCTTATGGTTCCTGATAGTTGCCCGTCGCCATAAAGTCCGCTATCCGAGTGTATAGTTGCTTCGACATCCTCGCCGTTAATATTGTTAATAGATAGCATAGTCGCGCCGCTTTTGTTAAATGTAGAGTCAGAGCTTACAGGTTGCCCCGTATATCTACCAATCTTGTTCGAGAAATTAGGGGAATAGCTTCGAGTTAGCATATAAAGCGACACAAAGCAAATTATAAGACTAACGATGATAATTGATAAGAATATACTAGTTTTTGCAAAGTTAAATTCTTTTACTAGGGGCAAGGGTATCGAGAGTTTAGTATCTCCTTCGCTCCTGATTCTCTTGATAACGAAGAGTGCTCCTATGGCCGCTACGGCCAAGCCCGGTACCACACCCGCTATCCATCCGTTAAGCACTAGGAAGTGCCTCTAGCTCTCCAACCTGAGCAAGTATTACCTGGCCCCACAAACACCCTTCCTGCGTCTCAGTATATACACGCACCTTCACTATATTAAGGACAAATTGATCCGATAGCCACAGTGACGGAAGGTCTCGGGCATCTCGAGTAATGTCATTGAGTTTCCCAGAAGGTTAGGCTTCTCAGAAACTCAAGGATCAGGTGTGTGGAAGGCGCAAAAAAACGTTGGGTGACAGAGGTGGCAAAGGTGACGCTGGCAAGAGTGGACTTGCAGGGTAAATTGCTGGGCGAGCTCGGCGCCCGGTGTGCCTTCAGGTACGCCGGGCGTACCTATGAAAATACTTAGATTCTTCATAAGCCAATCATAGCTAGGATGCCTAGGCTATTAGAAGGCCCAGACTAAAAAGCGAGAGATTGAGATTGGGTCGCGTTCTCTTGTTGGGGCGGAGCTTCGTGCGCTTGCTCATCTCAAGCT
>JAWWQA010000478.1:0-2912 GCA_033854695.1 Rubrobacteraceae bacterium | reverse complement strand
GCGGCTCACGTCGGCCAGGATCAGGGTGCGATCGTCGGGGTCCTTCGCCTGTTTCGCAGCGGCGACTAAGCAAGGTTGTGAAAGTCTAGAGGGCCCGCCTTATACGGGCTCTCCTTTTACGTTGCCGCACATGCACGAAAGGCATTTTTCGTGGCGGACATTGTCTCCATGATCTTCGCTTTTATACACGCTGAAGCGTTTCTTTGTTCCACACGCCGCCCTCTACAGCTCTACGGTCGTGCACCACGTCAAGGACGGAAAGCACGGAAGAACGGGACGGCACCGACGCCCAGCAGGGCAAGGACCCGGTGCCAACGGCCTCCCGGAAGCTCGCTCCAGCCCTCGCCCGGAGGAGCTGTATCCACACGCCAGCCGCCTCTCCGCCAGCTGTACCCTACCTCCCTCGGGTAGTTGCCACAGGGATTCGGCCGCGCACGAACCTCGGCGATACCCGCCTCTTGCGCAAGAGCAACAGCTCCGGCATACAGAGCCTTGGCCATGGGACGCTCTTCAGTCCACGGATCAGTGACGAGAAGCCCCAGCAGTAGCCGCTTGGAAGCCATTCGATACCGCAGGCTCGCCAAGACCTCACCTTTCTTCTCGACAATGATGAACCGCTCCTCAAAGGCTATCCAACGTGGCATCCCGTTGAGCTCTAGCAGTTCTGCGACCTTGGCTTCATCCTCCGAAAGCCCCCAGCGTACCCGGATGCCCTCCGCATCCCCCAATAACTCCTCGCGCCACTCGTCCCAAACCTCAAAGTCTGGCCACTGGCTCATCGCTCACCCCGCATTCCTGCCCGGTTGCGTTACAATTGCCCTATTGGCTTAGGACAATTATAAGTGACACACTGACATAGGACAATAGGATAATCTAATGGATCTACAAATAAACTCGAAGAGTCACATACCGGTACACGTACAGCTGGAGGAGCAGATCAAGCACCTCATCCTAACGGGTGGTTTCGCTGTTGGGAGCCGGTTGCCGAGCATCCGGGCTCTAGCGGGATATTTGCGCGTCAACCGGAACACGGTGGCGCGTGTCATCTCTGACCTGGAGCGCGAGGGCTATGTGGAGAGCCGCCGGGGGAGTGGGGTCTACGTGGTGGAGCCGCCGGTAGCTGAGGAGGACTTGAAGCGCCAGGAGGTTTTGGAGAGGGTGATGGAGCTGGCCGCGGCTCGGGGCGTGTCGGTGGAGGATCTAGGGTACGCGCTTCTGGCGAGGGCGGGGGTGCGGACGCCGGAGAGGATACCGGTACTGTTCGTCGAGTGCAACGGGCCGGAGTTAGAGCAGTACAAGGTAGAGCTAGAGGAACAGCTGCCCGTAACGGTTGAGGGAGTGCTGACCGAGGATCTTGAGGACCGGGTCTCGGACGAGGAGTTGCCCTGGCGATTGGCGGTCACCACCTTCTTCCACGTCCACGAGGTGGAGAGGTTGATGGAGCCGCGCGGGATAGAAACGTTCGCTCTTCTAACGGAGACGACCCTCGAAGGGCTGCGGAAGCTCGCCGAGTTGCCGGACGGAACGCCCGTAGGGGTGATCGGCAACTCGCGAACCTGCACCGACAACCTCCTACGCTCTCTGGAAGGTGCGGGGCTCGACCACCTGGACTTCTTCCAGATTCAAGAGGACGATGAGGAGAGCTGGCTCCGGATCCAACGAGCCAAGGTGGTGGTATGCGCCAACGTAGTGGCGCAGAGGTTACCGAAGCTCGGCATCCAGGAAGGCGTGGAAGTAATCGTCCAGGATCGCACCCTGAGTAAGGGCGGTGTGGAGTTGCTCGGACGCATGCTTCGCCAAGCATCGCGGTCCACCGCGTAGCCTCTCAAGAGGCCCGCACGTTAAAGCGGTTCATGGCGGCTTCGGGACCTGACTCGATCACGGCCTCGACCGCGTCGGCGGCGAGCGGCACGGCTTCCTTGATCACCGAATCCATGCGACCGAGCACGTAGTCGGTGACGGTCATGCCGATCGGCGGACGGCCGATTCCGATCCGCACCCGGACGAAATCGTTACCGAGGTGCTGTATTAGGGAGCGCAGACCGTTATGGCCGCCCGCCCCACCGCCAACCTTTACTCGCACGTCGCCCGCCGGAAGATCCAGGTCGTCATGCACGACGACGAGCTGCTCCGCCTTGTACCCGGCCAGCGCCGCACCCGAGTTGTTCATGTACGTAGCGGGCTTGAGGAGCGTGACGTTCTTCATTCCAAAACCAACCGGGGCCGTCTCGACCTTCTTCTTCGTCCGCCAAGAGCCGCCATGTCGCTTCGCGAGCTCGTCGACTACGAGAAAACCAACGTTGTGGCGGGTGCGCTCGTAGGAGCGGCCCGGGTTGCCGAGGCCGACGACAACGGGCGATATAGGGGCGGGTTTCAAACTCACCCCTATATCGTCGGGTTCCTCTTGTATCCCCGAGCCGTTTCCGAATAGGCGCGACAGCTTAAGGTTGGAGATTCTGTCCTGCGGGGCCCTCTCCCTCCTCGGGAAGAATCTCTTCAGTCCCCTCTTCAAGCTCGACCTCCTCGGCCTCCTCGTCGGACGGCTCCTCGACGATACCGGCAGCCTCCATCTCCTCGTCGGTAATCTCCGTCGGCGGCGTAACCGTAGCGGCGACCTCCTCCGGGTCGGAGATTAGAGTGACGCCCTCGGGAAGCTCTATATCGGCCAGCGTAAGGTTCTCGTTCATTCCCAGGTTCGAGACGTCGACCGTCAACTCTTGAGGGATATTCCCTGGCAGGGACTCGACCTCGACCTCGTAGGCAACCTGATCCAGGACGCCGCCCTCGTCGACACCCGGGGAGTTCCCGGCGACCGTCAGCGGCACCGTAATCACGATCCGCTCGGTCATGTCCACCGGCGCGAAGTCTACGTGAATGAGCTTGCCCGACACCGGGTTGCGCTGCACGTCTAC
>JAWWQA010000477.1:0-2504 GCA_033854695.1 Rubrobacteraceae bacterium | reverse complement strand
CGATACACCCAAGCGTGCACGCGTGTCACCCAGCGCGGCATCAGGCAGGCACCGCGGCGCTGTCCGGAGCGCTCTCGTCCGACAGCCCGGCGCCGCTCGCGCCGGCCCTGCGGTGGGGCACAGATTCGGCGCGGCGGCGTAGCCCGGCGAACTGCTTGAGCTGCATGACCCAGTGCGCCGGGTCCCAGAACAGCCAGTTGCCGACGGCGATGAGCGCGTGCGGCTCCTGGCGCGCCTTGCCGGTCACGACCAACCGCGTGTGTCCGTCGACGGTGGGCCGCAGGAAGAAGCCCCACGTGCTGTCGCTGTAGGCGCGCGGCAGTCCGTCCGCCGGGTCGAAGTTGCGCGCCGCCGGGACGCTCACCGATGCCCGCAGCACGAGCGCCCGCTCGGGCACCAAGAGCGCGACCTCGAACCAACGGCTGGCGTCGGGGGCCGAAGCGATGCGGGCGCCGTCCCGCAGCTGCTGCCATTGTTCGTGGATACGTTCGGCGCTCTGTCGGCCGCCGTTGTCGAGGCGGTCGAAGCTGTAGAAGCCGGCGCGGTCACACCCCATCTGCACCAGCCACGGCCAGACGCACTCCGGCGACGCCGCGATTGTGGTCGCCATCGCGCCGTACCGACGGCCGCCGGGGATGAGGTCATCTCCGGGGTAGGTCGCCGTCCGCTCCTCGTTGCTCGTACCGAGCCACTGGAGACGCGGACGCAGGACCGATGCGTAGACGGCCAAAGCGCCCACCGCACTGGCGCACGCCCAGTGCCGGGCTGCGGTGGGGGTCATGCTGCTCCTGCGGGGCGATCCGGGCCTCCGGCGAGCAACGCGGGCGTCGGGCCGGTCTCTGCCGGCACGGTGCCGGACACCGGCCCTTCCCGTGGCGGCTTGTCGATCAGCGGCGTGCCAGCTGGGTACGCGGCCGGGCGGTGACGCGACACTGCGTGGGCTCCCAGCAGCGCGGCGCCCATACCGGCGAATCCGAGGTCACGGATCGCGGCGGCCAGCACCTGCGGGCCTTCGGGCAGCGTCTGCGAGAGGGACACGAGGACGACCCCGGCCATCAGGGCGATGCCGGTCCAGCGTGGAAGGACCTTGGCCCTGATCACCGCGACGCCGAAGCCAAGTCCGGCGAGCACCATGACCGCGCCGTGAATCGTCATCCACGGCTGCAGGTCGTGGCTGAGCGCCGTGTAGTCGCTGGTCCCGTCGATCAGCGCGTAGACCACGGTGCCGGTGAAGAACACGTAGCTGTAGGCGTAGGCGGCGGCACTGAGCCGGCCCAGTCGTCCGATGTGCGGCCGTTGCACCAGGTAGAGCCCGATCACGAAGACCGGGATCGCCGCCTCCGCGATCAGGGTCAGCCCGAGCTGGCCACCCGAGAAGCCGCCCTGAAGTGCCTCGATGACGTCGGAAACGAGGTACAGCGCCGAGAACGCGAGCGCGGTCACGCCGACCAGCGTTGCGCTGGGAATGTCGCGGAGTGTGGTCACCGGTGCAACCCTAGGAACGTTGTGTCCGCCGGCCATCCGTGCTTCACCGCATGCCGCCTCGTAGTCCGTACGGCAGGACGGAGGAGGCGTCGCGTCTCACGCGCCCCCGTCGAGGCCCGGAACCGCGCGCTCATCCGCCATGGCCGAGAGCGGGCCGCCGCAAGGCTCTCGACGAACCGGCCCGGGGCCCGGCGCCCGCTCGCCGCGAGGAGCGAGCGTGCCCCACCCGAACGCGCCCTCGCGGTCGGCGATGAAACCGTCCACCGAGACGCTCATCGAGTAGATCAGCATGGGTTCCTGCTGCAGAACGTGTCTGCGGTCATGTGCTCTAAGACCCCACCGGAGTCGCGAAGTCATCGCCGGGGCCCCGCTCGCTCAGCCCCTGAAGGGGTGCGGGAACGTGGCTCAGGCGGTCGCCTGCACCGCCCCGCAGCGCTCGGCCAGAAGCTCGACGACCTCGACGGAGGCCTTGTTCGCAGGCCCGACCCGCTTGACCTCGAAGGAAAACGCCTGGCCGTCCGCGAGCTCGACGTCGGCTCGCAGCGTGAGCTTGGTCTTGGTCACGACCGCGTCGGTGTCGGCGTAGGACGCGCGCACGATCGGGTCGCCCTTGGGCCGGCCGAGGAGGTTGTCGGCGCCGGTGACCACGAGGCCGGAGGGCCCGAGGCCGAGCCAGGCGAAGCGGCCGAGCTTGACGGTCGCCTCGCGCGGCGCCTTGCGCGACGTGCCGATGGCCGCGCCGACGAGGCCGCCCACGTTGGCGCCGATCTGCGCGTTGGTCGCCCCGGGCGGGGAGATGCTGCACGCGGCGTCGATCTGCTCACCGAGGTGCTTCCCGAGTCGGTCGGCCTTCTTGCTGCTCCCGGCCATCGTTGCTCCCATCCTGGTTGCGGTTTGACGCGGCGCTAGGCGGCCGCGGCGGCGGGGTCCGGGCGCACGATCACGGTGTCGGCGATCGGGATGATCTCGTCGACCGGCAGCTCGGCGCGCGAGGCGTGCTCGCGGATCGCCTCGGGGCT
>JAWWQA010000476.1:0-4459 GCA_033854695.1 Rubrobacteraceae bacterium | reverse complement strand
AGAGCGATGAGCGACTTCGTCAGGGCAGCCCCGCTAAGCCGGCTCGAGCACGGGGGTGACCAGCGGTGCGATGATGGTGCCACGTCCCTTGGCGAACGAAAGACCATCGAGCCTACTACCTTTCTCCTCTTGCCCCCCATCCGTACGATTCGTCAACGGACACATTCACAATCTGGTGCCCGCAGCAGTCGACGAAAGGTTGGGTAGGAGGCACATTTTGCGGTGGCCGTCCGTCAGGGTTGAGCGTTCCGACGCTCGCGTGGTACAGTGCGGCCATGTCCTCCGGGTGGCCGATGCTTTCCTACGAGCAGTGGAGCGCGACGTGCGACACGCTGCATGCGCATACCCAGGTCCTCGGCAAGTTGGCGGCGGTGCTCGCCCCACCCGAGCCACAGCTCCAGCATGCGGCGCTGCGTCTCAGTGCCAGAGGGTGGGAGACGGCTCCACTGCCAGCACCTGACGGTTCGGGGGCCCTCGTCGTTGCGCTCGATCTGCGAACCCACGAGGCGGTCGTCGAGCACAGTGATGGGCGCGTGCAACGCGTCGCGCTTGCCCCCGACCAGCCTGTCGGCGAGGTCACGCGTGAGGTGCTGAAGGCGGTCCGCGGCCTGGGAGGCGCCGTCGAGATCGACCCAACTCCACAGGAGGTGCGTTGGAGCGTGCCGCTCGACGAGGACGACGAGCACACCCGCTACGACCTTGGTCAGGTCGCTTCCTACTTCGCGGCCGCGACCCGCGCCGCACTCGTCCTCGCAGCGTTCCGCGCGCCGTATCGCGGACGCTCGACACCAGTCAACGCGTGGTGGGGGTCATTCGACCTGGCGGTGAATCTCTTCTCCGGCCTGCCGGCAGATCCTCCGTCGGACGACTTCATCATGCGCAACGCGATGGACGCCCAGGAGGTCGCGGTCGGCTGGTGGCCCGGCGACGTGGGCTACAGCAAGGCGGCCTTCTATGCTTACGCTCACCCGGTGCCGGAGAGGTTCGCAAACGCGGCACTCTCGCCCGCGGCTGCGCGCTGGGATGCGACGCTCGGCGAGTACATCCTGGACTGGGACGATGTCCGCTCCAGCCCTAACCCACATGCGGTGGCGCTCGACTTCGCACGCTCAGCGTTCCGGCATGCTTGCGCAGTAGGTGATTGGGATCCGGCGTTCTCCGCAAGCGCCGAGGGGACACCGCCGCCCGTCGCGTGAGACGAACGGCCCCTACAGCGTCACTTACCGGTGGTTTGTTGAGGCGGGATATAGGGGCGAAGATGGCTCCAGATGAGCTTGCGCTATCCCCATAAATACGCCTAAATCGAGCCATAGATCGGATTCTCCTGGGATCCAATCGGACACTTTCTCTTAATTCAACAAACCACCGTTACAGCAGAGTGCACTGATATTGACCCACTGCCTTTGGGCCCCTGATGTGTCGTCTCGCGAATAACCTCGGCTTTCTCCGTTTCGCCCTCACAAACATGATTCGCGGAGGTGGGTCAATTGCAATGTCTACCGCTGTAGGAGTAGAGTCTGTTTGGTAAGTAACAGGGTTAGCCTTGGAGGAGCTAAATCTGCTCTTACTACACGGAGAACAGCTCCCCTATGGGCAGTTTTTGCGGGGTAGCTTCCCCAGTTTCCTCAGTTTTCGAAGCGTTTCTACCAAGAGGGCTATCAGAGATAGGCCCTCCGCGTGCGCCAGAATCCACAAAAAGGTTTAACCCTCACCCTTACCAAACAGGCTCTAAATCTGGAGTCCTTAGGGTCCTAAAAAGCAGGGCTCATGAGTCAGAGCGAGAGGCCAAAAGGGCGGCCAAAGGCACTCACCGGCAATAAGGCACAGATACCTCGGGCAATGGTCGACAAAGAACTGCAGGGGCATGCCCTCTAACCACCTTTCAGCTACTGCCGGCTTTCTAACGGAGAACGCCACCCAAGAAGAGATATTCAGAGTTTGGAAGACGGAACCGAATCGTGTACCCTCCAGTAAAGGCCTGAACGAGAACAGAGGCTACAGTAATGGAACACCTTGACATAATCATCGTCGGACTCCTCGTTACTGTAGCAGGCCTCGCTCTCCTAGCCCGCCTCCTGTGTATCCCTTACCCCATCTTTCTCGTTATTGGAGGGCTTGTCATCGGCTTCCTGCCTAGCGTGCCCAAGATCGAGCTCGCGCCGGAGCTGGTCTTGCTGATCTTCCTGCCGCCGCTACTTTACGCGGCAGCGTTTTTCTCCTCCTTGCGTGACCTTAAGGCCAACGTCGGCTCGATCTCGCTACTCGCCATTGGACTCGTAGCGACAACTACACTGTCCGTCGCTGCGGTGGCACACTGGCTCATCGGCTTCTCGTGGCCGGTGGCGTTCGTCTTGGGGGCGATTGTCTCGCCCACCGACGCCGTAGCACCGGCATCGATCGTTCGCCGCTTAGGCGTCCCCCGCAGGGTCATGACAGTTATAGAAGGCGAGAATCTGACTAACGACTGGACCGCGCTTGTGTTCTATCGTTTCGCGGTCGCCGCTGTCGTGAGCAGCACCTTCTCGCTTTGGGAGGCCGGGGTGCGCTTTCTCCTTACGGGACTGGGGGGCCTTGCGGTTGGCTTGCTGGTAGGGTGGCTGATCGCGAACGTGCGCCGGCGGATTGAGGATCCTATGATCGAGATCACTATCTCGCTTTTTACCGGCTACGCTGCCTACCTCACCGCTGAAGAGATAGGGGGTTCTGGGGTCATAGCGGTGGTGACAGCAGGAATCTACCTCGGTTGGCATTCGCCGACGTTGACCTCCCCTTCGACCCGCATCCAGGCCTTCTCAGTCTGGGAGCTATTGCAGTTCCTCCTCAACGCCGTCCTTTTTGTCCTGATAGGGCTTCAGCTGCCAAATGTGTTGGCAGGCATCTCGGATCGACAAGTCGGCAGTCTCATCTGGTTTGGTTTAGCGATCAGCGCGGTAGTCATTGTTACACGGCTCCTCTGGGTGTTCGTGCTGACCTGCCTCCCGCAATTCTTGAGTCGCCGGCTGCTCAAGCGCGACCCTTACCCCAGCTGGCGCAACGTCTCTGTGGTGGCCTGGAGTGGGATGCGCGGGGCAGTCTCTTTGGCGGCCGCCCTGGCCATTCCCTTCACGACCACCTCTGGCTCCTCGTTTCCCGAGCGACCTTTAATCATCTTTCTGACCTTTTGCGTGATCCTAGCAACGCTTGTCCTGCAGGGCTTGAGTCTTCCCGCGCTCATACGCGCGCTCAAGATTGAAGACGATGGGAGCGGGGTGAAGGAGGAGATGAAAGCGCGGCTCAAGATAGCTCAAGCCGCGTTAGCACGTATCGATGAGCTGGCGCTTGAGGACTGGGTGCGTGAGGACACAGCAGAAAGGATGCGCAACCTCTACGATTACCGGAGACGGCGCTTCGCGTCACGCCTTGGGGCTGAGGAAGAGGGTAGCCGCAAGGACTATGAGGAGCGCTCAAATGCCTTCAAGCAGCTTCAGACAGAGGTGTTCTTGGCAGAGCGCGAGGAGCTAGTGCGGCTGCGCAACGAGGGCAAGATCAATGACGAGGTCATGCATCGGGTCGAACGCGACCTCGACCTGGAAGAATCGAGGCTCGAACCTACATTCCGCACCCTTGGGTGAGGATTTGGATAATTTCGTCGATAGTTGCACCTTGGAGATCAAAAATACTACTCGACGTTGACCGCGAACATGCAGTTAGTCTTCGCATATGGTTTCGAGGCGATCACGATATCGTCGATAGTGGTCGAGAAGAGTGCCTAATGAAGCCAAGGTTTTGGTCGCGGGCTAGCGTATAGGAGCGTACCCACAATTTAAGCTGTCTCAAAACCCACCAACTCTACATTTCTGAAACAGATTGTTAAGTGTTCCGAAACCCAACGTTTTTGATACAGCCCAAAAAACTTGCGCTTAGGGTTTATTGCCGTTTCTAAGGGCTTTTCAGAAACTCTGAGCCAACAAGACATCTCTCGGTTCCCCTTGACACACTGATATCTATCAGTCATTACTATCAGTCATTAGTACAGGTAAGCGAAAGGAGGTCTACCATAGTGGTTAACGACAATCCCATCCTGATCACGGGTGTCGGCGGACGCTTCGGCAACGTGGGCGGCACCGTAGTAAGGCTGCTGCGGGAACGCGCCCTGCCCGTCCGAGCGCTGCTCCACCACGACGACGACCGGGGCGACGCGCTGCGGGCCCTCGGCGCCGAGGTGGTCGTCGGTGACCTCACCCAACTGTCGGACGTCGCCCAGGCGCTCGACGGCTGCCGTCGCATGTTCTTCAGCATGAGCATCTCACCGGCTTATCTGGAAGCTGCCGTCACCGTTGCGACGGTGGCCTATGCCCTCGACACGCTCGAGGCCCTCGTCGCCATCTCCCAGATGACGGTGTCTCAGATGAGCCCCACGAGTACCGACGAGTCGCACCATCAGCGGCTGCACTTCCTCGCTGAACAGGTGCTCGACTGG
>JAWWQA010000475.1:0-2860 GCA_033854695.1 Rubrobacteraceae bacterium | reverse complement strand
ACTAAAGGCGCAGCTTCCTCCACGAAAAGAAGCTGCGCCTTCATTACGACGCCGGAGGATTGTACCCCCGGCGTGCTTTTGTGGGCTATACCATGCGCTGCCCAAGATAGGCGACTGCAGCCTTTCTTACCGTCGTCTTAGGTTCGAGCGGCATATTACCGAGGGTGGCCTTCCGCTCCCACGCCGGGAAAGGTACAGGCCACCCTGGTCGGGGTTGCGGGGTCACGTTCCTACCTACCCCGACCAGACTTTTGCGCCGGGTACCACTGCAGCATTCTTGCTACCGCGTGCTACCTATAAAAGTTCGCAAACCTCCGGCCTCTTGAGGCAGAAAGAGGGTTTGCGAACCAGTCGAAGGGCCGGGCTAGCCCGGATTATTCATGAACGCTCCCCACAGTCCAAGCAAGGGCTTGCCATAGTCCTCGGCCGGGGTGTCCCGAGGCAAGGTGCAGACGAACCTTCGTGAGCAGCTGATGTACCCTGCCCCCGATCTTGACCACTCGTAGGCGCAGGGTGTCTAGCTGCATCCGCCTTACGCCCTTCAAAACCAGCCGCTCGCGCAAGATGTCCAACAGCCAATACGCCGCCGCCGCGTGCAACAACAGCCTAAACTGGTTGGCAAGGAAGCGGTGACAGCTCAACCTGTCGGCGCAAAGCGCGTTTTTGTAGTCCTTTATGCGATTCTCAATTGACCAGCCACAATACACCCATAAAGACAAATACTTCGGCTTGCCCTATCATCAGCCTCAAGGGGCTGCTCGGGCTTCTCGAGGTCACAAAGAAGCTCAAGAACAAGAAGGCAGCCCACCCATCGGAAAGAGAGGAAGGTCAGACGTGTCCAGAGGAGCCCTACCCCCCCGCATCTAAGAAGCGGCGGAGGGCTTTCCCTTTCTTGGTTGGAGAAACTGCCACCGTCCAACCGCAAACGCCTGCTGTGGCTCCTGAGCCAGCTGCTGGAGCGCCGGCTTCGGGAGTCCGCCAAGACGTTGCCGAAGGGAGATTACAGCCATGATCCCGAGTGAAGTTCCTACCGCGGGTTGCGCGCCCTGCGCTCGGAGAAGATCCTCTGTGCCCACCTCGAGCGAGCGGCTGGCGGTAGTCTACGTCAGGCAGTCCACACCACAACAGGTTCTGGACCATCGGGAGTCGACGCGGTTGCAGTACGGTCTGGTGACTCGCGCGCAGCAGATGGGCTGGCCGAAGGAGCGGGTGCTCCTCATCGACGACGACCTGGGCAAGTCCGGCGCCAGCTCGGAAGGGCGCTTAGGTTTTCAGCGTCTGGTCTCCGAGGTGAGCTTGGACCACGTGGGCATGATCTTGGGCGTGGAAATGTCTCGCCTGGCGCGCTCCTCAAAGGACTGGCACCAGCTGCTTGAGATCTGCGCCTTATTCGGAACCCTGATCAGTGACCTCGACGGCATCTACGATCCTGGCCAGCATAACGATCGGCTGTTGTTGGGGCTCAAGGGCACCATGAGCGAGGGGGAACTGCACCTCATGAAGCAGCGGATGCAGCAGGGGCGCCTCAACAAGGCGCGCCGGGGGGAGTTGAGTGTGCCGGTGCCCACCGGCTATCTCCGGCACGCCTCGGGGGAGGTGACCCTGGATCCGGACGAACAGGTAAGGCATGTGGTGGGGCTAGTATTCCGCAAGTTCGAGGAACTCGGGACACTAAACGCCGTGCTGGAATACCTCGTAAAGTACGCCATCCGGCTCGGCTTCCGGGTGCGAGAGGGGCTCGGCAAAGGGCAATTGGAGTGGCGCAGGCCTAACCGAGCGGCGTTGCAAAACCTGTTAAAGCACCCGATCTACGCCGGAGCCTACGTCTACGGCCGCCGCCAAGTGGATGGGCGCGAAAAGCGAGCGGGGCATCCGAGTAGCGGACGCCGGGTGAACGAGCCTCAGCAGTGGTACGCGCTCATCAAGGATCGCTTCCCGGCCTACATTTCCTGGGAGCACTATGAGCGCAACTTGGCACGCCTGAAGGCTAACAGAGCACGCTCCGAGGAGGTGGGAGTCGCGCGTCGCGGTCCGTCCCTTTTGGCAGGGCTGGCGGTCTGCGCCAAGTGCGAGCACAGGATGGGTGTAGGCTACGGTGGACAGAGGAACCTGCACAGATATGTCTGCAACAGCATGGCGAGTCAGTACGGCGGCGAGCCGTGCCAGCAGCTTGCGGGCGAATGCGTGGACGAGTTCGTGAGCGAGCGCGTGCTCGAGGCACTGCAACCGGCGGCGCTGGAGCTCTCGCTGGAGGTGACCAAGAGCCTGCAGCGGGGGCGCGACGATCTCGAGCTGCTGTGGCAACAGAGGTTAGAGCGAGCGGAGTACGAAGCCCAGCGCGTGGGGCGTCAATACCGTCTGATCGATTCGGAGAATAGGCTGGTGAGGCGGCAGTTGAAGCGCGAGTGGGAGGAGAAGCTCACCACCCAGCAAAAACTCAAGGAGGAATACCATCGGTTCTTGCACGAGAAGCCGCAGGTGCTCTCCAAGGAAGAACGGGAGGCCATCCGCAAACTGGCCCAAGACATACCGGCTTTGTGGGGAGCCTCCACCACCACGATCGCCGAGCGCAAGGAGATAGTCTGGCAGGTAGTAGAGCAGGTGGTGATCGACGCCGAGGGAGAGAGCGAACGAGTGCATGTGGAGATCTACTGGGTGGGCGGCACGAGAACTGAAGGGGTTACGATCCGTCCAGTGGCGAAGTATGAGCGACTAATACGGAATCCGGTTATATAGTGGGGCAACGATTGAGGTGCTCGGCTATTGCTTCGCTCATGCACTTTCCGCTGGTGTTAAAAGCAGTAAGTGATCAAGCGGATTCCGTATAAGATACCGACTTTTTCTCTTTGAAGAACGTAGA
>JAWWQA010000474.1:0-4699 GCA_033854695.1 Rubrobacteraceae bacterium | reverse complement strand
GGTCTGCAAATACGTTCGGGCTCTAGCGGCCCAGAGAGGAGAATCGGCCCATGAGTAATGGTAGCAAGGAGTGGACGAAAATGACGGCAGGTCTGGACCTCGGCGATCGTTACAGCTACCTCTTCGTGCTCGACAACCAAAGTGGCCAGATGATCGAGGAGGGGCGGCTGCGCACCATCCCAGACGACTTCCGCCGCCGCTTCGACTCCGCAGAGAGGATGAAGATCGCCATCGAGGTCGGCACCCACTCGACCTGGATAAGCCGCCTCCTGCTTGAAGAATGTGGTCACGAGGTGCTTATAGCCAACCCTCCTAAGACGCGGCTGATCTATGCCGACAAGCGCAAGACCGACAAGCTCGACGCCCAGAAGCTGGCACGTCTGGCCCGAGTAGATCCCGAACTCCTCTACCCCATAGAGCACCGGGGCCAAGAGTCGCAGGCCCACCTGGCCTTGATCCACTCCCGCGATGCCCTGGTCCGAAGCCGCACACAGCTGATCAACCATGTCCGAGGTACGGTAAAGTCCTTCGGGGCCAGGCTGCCCCAATGCTCGGCACAGAGCTTCCACAAAAAGGTCGCTGGTCGATTGCCCAATGAACTGACCGAAGCCCTCGAAGATGTAGTGGCGACAATCGCTTCGCTGACCGAAAAGATCAGGGACTACGAGAGGCGCATAGAGCGGGTCTGTAGGGAGCGCTATCCACAGGAGACCGGGCTGTTGCAGCAAGTTGCGGGAGTAGGGGTGCTGACCTCGCTCACCTTTGTCCTGACCTTGGAGGACCCCGACCGCTTCGAAAAAAGTCGGGCAGTAGGAGCGTATCTGGGCCTCGTTCCCGGTAAGGACCAATCCGGCGAGAGTGACCCCGGCAAGCGGATCTCCAGGGAGGGCGATGAGATGCTCAGGCGGCTTCTGGTGGGGAGCGCCCACTATATCCTGGGACCGTTCGCTCCCGACTCCGATCTCCGGCGCCACGGCGAGAAGATCGCCTCCCGTGGTGGCAAGAACGCCAAGAAACGGGCTGTGGTGGCGGTGGCCCGCAAGCTGGCGGTGTTGCTGCACAGACTTTGGATAACCGGGGAGACATACGAACCTTTGCACAACGCCCGATTGTCGGGGACTCTGGGAGAGGAGGTCGCGTGAGCGACGGGGTGTGAAGCGGCGGTAGGTGGAGTAGGAGCTGCGCCACGGATCAGAGCCAACAGAGGAGTAATGAGCCAGAATCGACCAACAAGGATCTACGATGAGCGCTTGAAACACCCGGTCTTTGGTGAGTGCGCCTTAGTCGATGGCCCCTTCTTCGGAGGGAGACCGAACTGTAGATTGCAGCACCTACGACGTCCGGACGGACCTCATCATGCATCGGGTTCTCACCAGACAGAGCCCATTGAGAATGCGGATAGAAGCGAGCGTAAGGGCGCTAGTCGTCGCGGTTCTTCGAGGACGTTCAGCCGCCACGTCGGCTCTTGACAATCTTGGCCTTCTCATAGAAGAAGAAGGACTAAAGCTAGCTCTAATGTCAGTTACCCCTTACCGTCCTCTGTTGGGACAAACGACGGGGTAAGCACCCTCTATCCCCAATAACCCCAACGGGGGTACAAATCCTCCACATCGGAGAACTCCTCCGAGGGTGTCTCCGACCTCCCGTAACCACAAGTATCCTAGCGGCTACCCTGTAGTCTCAGGCAAGGCAACTATCCCTTTGACGTGGATAATATCTCCTAATTCGAGGATTTCGTTGAGAAAGATGAAGAAAATTTGCAGTACTTGATGTTCCTTAGTATTCTACATATGGTGGCTTTTTGTTCGGGCCACCCGCCAGGGTAGTTTCTATACCCAGGCGTCTTTTGGGCGGTGGACCCCCCTCCTAAAGGATTACCCACCGCCCTTTGTCGTGCGTGATACGCTCTCTTGGTGATGGCGGTGATGTGGGCGATGTATCTACCGGGTTTGGATTCCTCCTCAATCTCTAAATCTGCCGATCATCCCGATCAATGAGTATAGAGTCCACTTTCTGAGCCTATCTAAGCCATTTTCCTGATCGGCAAGTTTCTGAACATCAACCTTCTTCTATCGATCACAGTTCTCTTTCAGGAGTGATCGGCAACACTCTGCCTGTGATCGGCGGCTTACCGATCGGCTCTTTGGCTTACGTGTGCGGTTTTGGGCTCCTCTTACAGGTTGTTCGGCGTGTTCGGAGGGTTTGGTGAGGGGTTGTCTCTTTTGATTCCGTGAAGTGCCCACAAACTTTGGGTAGAAGGGAGATGAGCGCCTCTGTGGTAGGGTTGCGTGAATAGCGTTATGACCCGAAGAGGAGGAAATGTACTGTGGTAGCTAACATTGGTCGAGAGGAACTGAAGGCAAAGATAGATCGGGGGGACCATTTCGTCCTCCTCGAAGTGCTGGGGCCGCAATACTACCGCCACTCCCACTTACCAGGAGCGCAGAACCTGCCGCCGGGCGAGGTTGACAAGATGGCGTCCTCCTTACTCCCCGACAAGAACGCTGAGATAGTGCTCTACTGCTGGGATGAGGAGTGACCAACGTCTGAGCAGGCCGCCCGTGAATTGGCGGCCATGGGTTACACGAACGTGCGAGACTACGTCGAGGGCAAGCAAGCGTGGGTTGCGGCCGGGCTACCGGTGGAGGGCAGAAGCCGCCGTGCCCGAAAGCGGGGTGGGGGAGAAGAAGTGGCAGGATGAATACTCACTGGGCCATGCGATTCGGAGTGGCGCGGAAGCAGGCAAGGGGGCATCACCGGCGGGTAATGTCGCTGCTGTCATGGCTACCTACACCCACGTTCCGACCGCTGACCCTCGTGTCCTTCCTGGTGGTACGGCCTACGATTCAGATGTAGGGATGACTGGCGGCAGGGAGGGCATTATAGGGTTCAACCGAGATGGGTTCATGAGGGTCTTCCTTGGAGAGGGGGACCTCTAGAACCTGTGTGGGGCTCTGGGGGGCTTGATGCGGTGCTCGTTGAGAGCGAGAGACTAGGCGAGCGGTGAGCGTGGAGCGGATCTTTAGGCAGTGGGAGGAGCCTAACAAGCTTGAGCGGTAGAAGTGCTCAGCTCAGAATCCAACCGTTGAGGACCATAAGAGATAGGGTTTTCTTAGTGCAATTCATTCTGCCCAAACATCTCTCCTATATAGGCACAATGAATTTGGGGGCCAACAGGCACGGGGAGAAGGTCTTCATGGAAGCAGCAGTACTCTTGCCAGCTGAAGCTGTAGACCGAATGGGGTGCGTAGTAGAGCGGCCTATTCGGCGATGGAGGACATCCTGGGTCCCTAGAGCATCTTCAGAGCAGGCTGTAGGTAATGACCCACAGTGATGCTTATGAGTTGGCTGAGAAAATCTACCCTGCCCTCCTGCCTCGCCTACTGGCTCGGAGGAACGCTCCCGACGCTGATACTGTCTTGGGGGCTGACACCCTGGCCCCGACGATAACTTCTCGTAGGTCCCCTATGCTCTGCACGAGGAAGGAGAACCCCTTCTCGGGCGTGTTCTCTACCCGACCTTCGAGCAGGAATGCCCCCCTTTGGTGTAGGAGGTAGCCGTACCGCTGGTAGACGCTTCGGAAGATCGTCGCCTGTAAGAGCCCCTGTTCGTCCTCAAGCACCAAGAACCACACGGGCTTGCCACTCTTGGTGGGAGGGCACTGCAGGCACTCAAGAAGCCCAGCCGCACGGGTACGAGTTCCATGGTTTAATTGTTTGAGGGCTTCGCTTGTGGTAACACCCAACTTATCCAGGGCCTCTCGGTAGGGTGAGAGGGGGTGGCGGGAGACGTTGAGGCCAAGGATCTCCCACTCGATGCGTTCCCTCTGAGTCTGCGTCAGGGGTAAGTGTTCGACCTTCCTATTTTCCCTTGCAGTCCACCAAGAGGCCGGATGAGGTAAGGGAATCTCTGGCTGATGTTCGTGAGCCCGCTTCTTATGAAGAACTTCGACTGCTTTAAGCAACCTTGTCTGGTCGCCCCTACCCTCTACAAGGGGGGCAAGGAATCCTCCCTTGACGAGTCTTACCAAGGAATCTCGCTCGACCTGGGTCCTCTGGTAGAGGTCAGCGACGGAGACGAAGGGTCTCTTACACCTCTCAGAGACAATGGAGGAGATAGCCCTCTCCGAGAGCCCTTTGCAGTACCTCAAGCCTATTCTCAAGGCCGAGCCGTCCTCCTCGACGGTGAAGTCTTTCCCTGAGAGATGGATGTTGGGGGGCAGGATACCGATTCCTACCCTTCTAGCCTCGTTAAGGATTATCCTTGGGGAGTAGAAGCCCATCGGCTGGGAGTTGAGGACTCCACAGAAGAACTCCGCTGGGTGGTGGCACCTCATGTAGGCGGAAGCATAGGAGAGGGAAGCGAAGGAGGCCGCGTGGGCAGCGGAGAAGCCGTAGACGCTGAAGCCCTCCATCCACTCGAAAATCTCTCTTGCCTTCCCTTCAGGCACCCCGCGGCCCACAGCACGCCCCACGAACTCCTCTCTGATCTTCCTCATGGCTCCGTAGCCATGGTCCTTGGTCATGGCTCTCCTTATCAGGTCCCCTTCGGCCAAAGAGAACCCGGCTACGGCATGGGCCACTTCGAGCACCTGCTCTTGGAAGATGAGGACCCCGTGAGTAGGCTTCAGGATCTCCTCAAGCTCTTCGAGGGGCACAGAGTAGGGCTCAAGCCCGTTCTTCCTGAGAACGTAGGGAGT
>JAWWQA010000473.1:0-2502 GCA_033854695.1 Rubrobacteraceae bacterium | reverse complement strand
GTTCTGGGGCATCGAGTTTAGGGGCGAGGTTAGCTTCCGGGAACTTGTCCGCCAGATACAAGCAGATAGCCGCGTTCTCGAAGATCCTAGAGGTGCCATCGACGAGGGCCGGAATCTTACCACTGGGGTTGATCCGCAGGAACTCCGGCGTCTTGTGCTCGCGCTTTTGCAGGTCGATGGGAACGATCTGATAGTCTGCCCCGCACTCGTCGAGCATCCACTTGGCGATGGCCGCGCGGCTTTGAGGATTGTAGTAGAGCTCCATTAGCGTACTTTACGGTACGGGGCTAGCGAAATCACCGGTGTTTTTGAAGCCAAACACGTATCCACCGAGGGTTGACCAGACTTGCGAGTGCAGAGTCACTATGAAAACCGTGTAAAGAGCCCTCCCGTAAACATTGACGCGAACATTAACTAATACATCACTTGTGCGGTGTATCAAAAACGACCCTTTTTGATACACCGCACAAGAGCTCGCACTAAGGTGTGGGTTTCCGGTGTAAGGAATTCTCGGAAACTGGGTTGCCGCAAAGACGCCTTCTCGGAGATTGGGTGAATAGCTGAGTGTTGTAGCTTTGCCGAAGGACTTCGTGTCGGGGTGGAGACAGTGCCTTTGATTACAGAAGGACTTGCCTTCTCTAGGGCTGTTGGTTAAGTTAGCACTAGATAAAGGTGAAGTGTGTGCTTCGCTTTGGAGGGAAAAGGGATCGCTTGGGTAGAGAAGATCCGGTAGGAGGCACCGAAGGACCGAATGGTCAGCGGCGCACAGGACAAACTCCTGGGCACTCGTCGCCACCTGACCAAACCTCAGAGCCCTCGGATCGCTCGGTGTTCTCCCAAGACCACACTACGTCTGTAGATGCAACATTGGAGTCGGGGGCGCCAAGCGAGTCCGAGAAGCGCACCAAGGAACTCCTTGCGGCGTACCAAGGAACGCTTGACGTCGCTGAAGACCTTCCAGCAGTTGTTTGGGTACGGTGGGGTGAGAAGGGCCTCGGGCGCTTCTTGAAGGTCCCCTATTTACGGTGGTTCCTTCAGTACTTCCTCACCCATCACATAAATAAGAGTTTGAGCGTCCTCAACCGACGGCTCCACGCTATCGCCGCGTTAGCCAACGACCCCGATACCAATAAGGCGAATCGCGAAACCGTAAAGCTCTATCTACAATCTCTTCCGCCGCCACCGTATAGAACATTGGCCTTCGCAGTTGTCATTGCAGCAATGCTGGTGGCGCTCCCGCTACAAAGCTTCGGTAATGTGCTCGACGTGCTTCCCTTGGTCGGAGCATTATTGAGAGTTGATATAACTTATGTATCTAGAGCATTTACAGGCGCCGATCTTGGGGACACGGTGCGGGCTATGATCGTCCTGCTATTGGCGTTTTCCGTTGTGGCATCGTTGCTGACCTCCCCGTTTGGATTGAAACGCCTGCTTTTCAACCTGTACCCACTGACTAAGGAGCGCATTACTTCCACCCCAGCTAGGAACCATGCCTTCAGCGTCGAAGGTCTATACATTCTAGAAGAGCAGGTTTTCCGTGAAGTTGGTCTCCCACGTCCGAAGGAGGGCCAGTGGGACCTATTATTCCTAACCTTTGTACTTGTGCTACTGCTCCTCCTCAGCTTGTGCCTAGGGGTGCTGGCTCTCTTTTTTGCCATGTCATGGGATTTAACATTTGAAGTCAATACGGACGCTCCCGCCAACGTCAACGTGTCCCTTCCGGAAGTTCACTGGATATTTTATGCCTTGCCCGCGATCATCTTCCTCATCGCGTTCGTTGTCCTTCTCAAACGGCTTATTATTGCTTGGCGGGGACGGAATGGGTAGGCAGCGTATTGCTCCTATTCACCGAATCTCCGCTAAGGGAAATTCTCGGAAACTGGAAGGCTAAAGGGCAAAAAGTGCCGGTGCCCCCGAAGGAGCGCCGGCCCCGGAAGAAGGCTCAGAAGCAACGCAAGCTTAGATCCCCTCGGGCGGTTCTGCATGAAAATACGGATTGCACCGGTCCTACTGACCGAGGTAGCCGGCCTCGCAGCGCAGGTTACTTACTAGATGTTGTGGTGCTGGATACATATTCGCTGCGGTGCACGCACAAACCGAGGAGGCACCCTGCATCCTAGCTCAATAGGAAGTACCAAAACTCATCAACACATACATCAGTGGAACACTGTTCGCAGTGTTCCGAAACCCAACCTTCTTGGAACACTGCTCCTCCCCCCTTCAAGCTTGTGTGTCTGCTCGCATTTTTATTCAGTACCACTATATGTTGTGGTTGCCCTCGGTATAGGGCCGAGGTAATCGCCTCCTTTATAGGACCGGGGCACGCATCTTTATTCGGGATCTTGGATAGCAGTTTCCGGGAAGACACCTTCTCGGCAGTTGGTGAATAGAGGCAAAGCCGTGCTTCCCTTACATATGCCGAGATAAGAAAGGACCACTACCCACCAGAGAGACACCAAAAAGCGTACGAAGATACGCCCACACACGGATGGCGTCGCGTCG
>JAWWQA010000472.1:0-5253 GCA_033854695.1 Rubrobacteraceae bacterium | reverse complement strand
ATCTCGTTCAGCGCAAACGGGCTCTGAGTGGAAGGGCACTCAGAGCCCGTTTGGTAAGTAATACGGAATCCGCTTGATCACTTACCGTTTTGAACACAAGCGGAAAGTGCATGAGCGAAGCACTAGCGGTGTGCCTCAATCGTTGCGCCACTGTATAACCGGATTCCGTATTAGGCATCATTGGTGTTAAAACGAGTGGTATTAATATCCGCTTTATTCTCCCTATCTGGCCCCGGCTCACCACTACCCACCTCCGGCTGCGCCAACGCTTCTGCTCGCCACACACTCCTTATCTTGCGCTTCCTTCTTTTCCTCCTCTTCCGCAACCTCATTACAGTCGTCCCCCGTGTTCAAGTAACGCCCAGCGTTTGTTCCACAGGCCCGCCCCGGCTGTCGTAGTGGACAGTAGTGGAGGATGAAGGGAAAAGTAAGGGCACTTCGGGGAGGGTGGAGAAAACGAAGGGACCGGGGAGGTGTATTGGAAAGGGATAAAGTCCCGGCCCTTCAAAAGTGATGGGCTGGACTTCTGTACGGTAAGGGAAAGGCAGGCCCAGCCCGATAATTGAAGAAACTGTATAGGGTCAGCAACAGCCTTTGCATACACCAAACTGACTATCTTTCCCTAGTGAGTTTGGACTACGACAGTACAAAGGGCCGGAGCCCCTAGGGGTAGGGACACCGGCCCGGTTCTCAGGCAATGAGAGCCTCCTCGCGGGAGCTACTTACTCAAAGCTTCGGTCGGTTGTTAGCTGGCACTGACCCTTCCTGTTTCGCTCACTTCTAGGTACGCCGTCTCGTCTCTCTTCGACCAGTAGTAAAAAAGGTAAACGAGGACGCCTACCCCGAACAGCAAAAACCAAACAAACGCCCAGAAAAAGCTGAACTTCTTGGGCTTGAGCATTTGTGCCGTGGTGGCGGTCCGCGACTCTACGCGGTAGCCTCTCTGGACGTACTTCCTCACTTCCTCGTCGAGCATGGCGCTCTGTTCTTCGACTGATAGTCGCTGCACCTAATCCTCCTTACCCGTTCGCAACCAGCAGCATTATACGGGGAAATAGGGAGTCAGGGGCCAACAGCGCAGCAACAACAATGATCGGAGCCCATAATAGGACCCTGGCCCGGCTTACAAAGCCTCCTACTATTGTGCTGTTTCTGCCTCCCGCTTGGCTCTCCGAGGTGCTACCCACCTGCGCTCGTAGTCGTCCTCGGCTAGAACAACCACCTGAGCAGTGGCCCGTTCCCTCAAGGGTTCGAGCATCTTGATAAGCTCGGAGACTCCTCGCTCCTGGGTCTGGCGCATGAACTTACAAAGAAGCCAGTGAGACTCCCACCACCAATCCACGGGGGTCCCCGCGCAATCGTCCTCGTAATCGAAGGCTAAAGTGTCGGGGTCCGTGTGGCCCTCTAAGGGCGGGTAGGCGGCCCGTAGCGCCTCCTGGTGGCCGCTATCATAGCGGACCGCATCTCGGCGATAGAAGGCGTGTTGGTGCCCTCTACAAAAGCGCAGGTTCCAGACCGTGCCGATGGCGAGCTCTCCGCAAGGTCCGCTGGCGTCTGGGTGTGAAACTAAGCACCAATTCTCGCCAGCTAGGGCGCGCATAATCCCCAAAGCACCCTCTGTAGCGCATTCTGCAGCGCGTTCGTCCTTCGCGAGTTCGGTAGTTGGCTGCTCCGTCATTGATCCTCCTGACTTCGTTTTTGCGCCTAATTTGGGCGCAGTTAGTAGGAAATTGATAGTTAGGGGTTAGCGGAGCATGGGTGTAAGCTGACGGCCTTGAACGCCCAGGGCGATGACTCCCCCGAAGGGGAGTTCACCGATGGTATCCTCGATCAGCTGGCTAAGTTTCAGCAGGCGCAGATAGCCAGAAATACCCGCCGGGGTAAGCTCCAGAAGGCCCGCCAGGGCAAAATCTTGCGCAACTCGCAGGCGCACTACGGCTTCAAGCACGACGAGACCGGAGAAGCCTATGTCGTAGACGAGGAGAAGATGGCCGTAGTCCGGCGCATCTTCCGTATGGTGGCCGAGGGGCGGTCCCTCAATAGCATCAAGCGCACCCTTGAGCTTGAAGGGGTGCCAGCTCCGGGTGGCGGCCGGTACTGGGGTGGGTCTTGCTTGCGGACCCGCCCCTGAACCACCGCGCCGAGGAGCTGGAACGGAGGATCTGGGAACTTGTCTTCAACGTGATGAAGAGTCCGCATCAACCCCGACCGAAGCCTGGAGGTTAGCGGGGCCTTGGTAACCGAGCCTGTACAATCGGAGTTTATGCAGCCGGAAATGGTATTAAGATAGCAGCTTGGAATTGGTACCGTAAAATGCGGAGAGCAGATGCTTCAGCAGGAAGCCATGATCAAACAGGTCCGGCAGTTGTGCTACCTCGACGAACGTCTCGTGGCGGCAATGATGTATGGCTCCTTCGCCCAGTCGGAGGGAGACGAGTTTTCGGATATCGAGTTTATCCTCTTCTTCGATGATGATGTTCTTGAGGGCCTTGATCAAAGGGAGTGGGTAGATCAACTCGCTCCTGTTGAGCTGTACTTTGTCAATGAGTTCGGTGTCGGAACGGCTATCTTCGATAATCTAATCCGGGGTGAGTTCCACTTTGGCAAAGCCTCAGATATTGAAAAGATCGATGACTCTTGGAAGAGAACGGACTGGCTTCCCTCCCTCGATACCGCGCTTCTTCTGGACCGTACCGGAGAACTATCTCACCGCTTGCAGATGATCGTCGGCCCACCCCTAGACCGCGATACGCTGGAGCAGACCCGGTTTCTGTGCGATAGCTACGTGAACTGGCTCCTGTTCGGCTCAAACCTTTTAGCCCGGGGCGAACTGGCTAGATCTCTGGACTTTTTGGGGTTTGTGCAGCGTTACCTTCTCTGGATGGCTCGACTGTTAGAGCACACGACAACACACTGGCCTACTCCCTCAAAAGCTCTGGAGAAAGATATTTCGGAGGCTGCCTACGCACGATACACGGCCTGTACAGCCAACCTGGACAAAGAGGCGCTTCATAGCGCCTATCTTTCAGCCTGGGCCTGGGGCAGAGAGATGATGCTGTCGTTGGCCGAGAGACATAACGTAGTTCTGCCCTGGACATTCTATGGCCGGCTCGATCAACGTCTCACGGATATCTATCAACGTTTACGTTAGGAGCGGATGCTTACATGCAGGACACGTCATGATACCGGACGAAACGAAAAGTCCCTGGAAAACCATCGCATCAAAGCAGATCTACGACAATCCGTGGATCGCAGTGCGCGAGGATCAAGTAATCCGGCCCGACGGCGAGCCAGGTATTTACGGCGTAGTACACTACAAAAACATCGCCGTCGGCGTTCTGCCGATCGAGGATGATCACGTTTATCTTGTCGGGCAGTATCGTTACCCGCTCGAGCAGTACTCGTGGGAGATACCGGAAGGAGGCTGTCCCGAGGGTGAAGAACCTTTGCGCGCCGCTCAACGCGAGTTGAGGGAAGAGACTGGACTCGAAGCCAAGCATTGGGGAATGCTCGGCGAAGCATACCTATCTAATTCCGTTGCTGATGAATACGCAGTGTGGTTTCTTGCCACCGAGCTCGTTCCCGGCGAACAGCAGCCCGAGGGCTCGGAGGCTCTCGACGTCCGGCGCGTTCCGCTTCGTGAAGCCCTGGCTATGGCCCTCAACGGACAAATCACAGATGCGCTTAGTCTTGTTGCTATCATGAGTTATGCTCTCAAGCGTTCTACCAATGGATAATAACGTTGCAGATGGTGGTGAAACAGTGAGGGTTTGCGCTCTCGCCGGAGGGGTCGGCGGTGCGAAGCTGGCTGCCGGACTCCAGACGGTGCTTCCCCCAGGCGATCTCTCGGTCATTGTCAATACCGCCGACGACTTCAACCTGTGGGGCCTGCGCATCTGTCCAGATCTCGACACAGTGATGTATACCCTCGCCGGGCTCGCCAACAAAGAGACCGGCTGGGGGGTTACAGACGACTCTTTTGCCGCTCTCGCTATGATCTCCGCCTACGGCGAGGACACCTGGTTCAAGCTCGGCGACAGAGATCTTGCTACGCACGTCCTGCGTACGGAGCGGCTCCGCGCGGGTGCACGCCTAACGGAAGTCACCGCCAGACTCGCCGCCGCGCTCGGCGTACGTAGCGCCCTTCTGCCAATGTGCGATGAGACCGTCTCGACGGTGTTGAAGACGCCCGCGGGCCTCCTTGATTTCCAGGAGTACTTCGTCCGTCGTGGCCAGAGTGACGAGGTTCTGGGCGTGGAGCTGCGCGGAATAGAGAACTCTCGTGTCCCGGCAGAGGTGTTGGAGGAGATCGCCAAAGCGGGGGCAATTGTCTTTTGCCCCTCGAACCCGGTCGTGAGCATCGGCCCGATTCTCGCCGTGCCGGGGATGTGCGAAGCACTGGCGAGCTCCCCAGCGCCGAAGGTTGCGGTCAGCCCCATCGTCGGCGGACGGGCGCTCAAGGGTCCGGCGGACAAGATGCTCTACTCTCTGGGATACGAGGTCTCGGCCACCGGTGTGGCTCGCATGTACGAGGGTCTCATCAATGGGTTCGTAGTGGACCGGGTAGATGGGGGGGAGGAGGCCGGTATCTCGGCGCTCGGGATGCGCGTTCTCGCTACGGATGCGGTCATGCGTCACGAGTTCGACCGGGTGCGCCTGGCGCGAGAGGTCTTGGATTTCTGCCTGGGACTGGATACAGAATGACCCTCTTCGCGGTGGTGCCGGTGAAGGATCTGGTGGGGGCGAAGAGCCGGCTCAAGCCGGTCCTGAACGAGGCTAGCAGGGCCAGGCTGACCATTTACATGATGAAGAACGTCCTCGCGGCGCTCTGGGGGGCTGGGGTAGAGCGCGTGTACGTTGTGAGCCCGGACCGGACGGTCCTCGAGATGGCCGAAGAAGCGGGTGCCACTCCGCTCTTGCAGGAGAGCCGGGGCTTGAACCAGGCGCTGGACGAGGCACGGGAATGGGCGGTCGCCGAAGGGGCAACGATCCTGCTCGTCTTCCCGGCCGATCTACCGCTCCTGCGGGCGCCGGATGTCAGGGCAGTTCTGGACGAGGCAGAGGGGAGCGAGGGACCGCTCGCGGTGGTCTCGCCGGACGAGACCGGTTCTGGTACGAACGCCCTTTTGTTGCGTCCTCCAGGTGTCCTGCCGTTTGTGTTCGGTCCGGGTAGCTTCGAGACACATCTCAATGCGGCCCGGGACCGCGGGATCTCGACCCGTGTGTGCGAGCGGGTACGTCTCGCGTTCGACC
>JAWWQA010000471.1:0-4200 GCA_033854695.1 Rubrobacteraceae bacterium | reverse complement strand
TGCCGTGCTCTTGAACGCACGCTTCTTGCCTATGGGAGTGGCCGTGGCCCCGTTCCTCAAGGGCGGACCCTTGCGTCGAGCCCTGGAGGGCCAGGCGATCGTCGATTCCTCCTGGGCCCTGGCGAGCAAGGGCGGAGGGCGCTTCGACAGGGAATTCATGATCGGCGCCACCGTCCCGCAGTTCGCCGCCTGGATCGTTGGGACGGTCGTCGGCGTGCTGGCCAACGACGTCGTGGGGGATGTCGAGCGGCTGGGGCTGGACGTGATCTTTCCTGCCTTCTTTTTGGCCCTGCTGGTGGTAGAGCTCAGGAGTGGCGGGAAGCGTGCGATCGCGGCGGCTGTGATCGCCGCGGCCTTGGCGGCAGCCCTCGTCCCGTTTGCGCCACCCGGCGTACCGGTGCTCGCCGCCTGCGTGGCGGCGCTGTTGGGCTTGAGGGGGAGGTCCTCGTGAGCGCACTCTGGGTTGCAATCGTGGCCGTCACGCTGGCGAGCGCGGCCATCAAGGCGGCGGGACCGATACTGATCGGGGACCGAGAGCTTCCCCCACGGGTGAACGCCGTGATCGCGTTGCTAGCGCCCGCCCTGCTTGCCGCTCTGGTGGTCACGGAAACCTTCGGAGACGACGGCCACCTAGTGCTCGACGAAAGGGCTCTCGGGGTAGGGGTGGCGGCGGTTGCACTCGCGCTGAGGGCTCCGATGCTCCTCGCCGTTGCCCTCGCCGCGCTGGTCACCGCTCTGGCGAGGCTCTTCGGCTGAGAAATTAGTCTATCGGATCGAAGCTTCGTTCGGCGCCACCGGCGGGCGTGAGTTCCGATTAACATACCTACCAGAGGGGTGGCAAGAACCGGGTCCTGCTGGCCAAGGTGCTGACCAATGCGTCTCTACGACGGGTAAGGCTACCGGGTTAATAAATTCAGATCTTGGTTCACAGCCTTCCGAAATGATTCAAGGAAAGCTCATATTCTCGGAGAATGCCAAACGGGAGGTTCGATAACCTACGACAGTCTCGGGCTCAAAGCTTGGCTTCACCTCCTGGAGAACATGCGCCCCTTTCACGACACTCCACCTTACTAGAGAGCTGTGCTATGACCGCTCCTTCCCTGACACGCGTAAAGCGGTTTTGAGGCTATGAGAACCGGCGGGTAGGGGTAGAGAGGACCACGGAAGGCGCTGCGTTGGCGTAAACGACGATTAGAGGACGTTAAAGCGAGCCTGAGGATTAGTCCGTCCCGACGCCTTCAGATACGAAACGCCCTTACGGAAGTCGGAGAAACCTCCAATTTACCCCCGGTACTCGAGCTATCGACGCTGCTTCACCGGGGGTACCGGGGGTAGATTAAGCGTACGCAGGGCGGCACACGCCCTTCCTTCGAAGAGCTTGCGCCTAGCGAAGCTGTTTATCTCTGTTTACCGAACTGCCGAGAGGGCTTCCTCTCGGAAAGCTAGCTTCCGGTATGGGTGTTCTCGGAAACTGCCAGTAATGGCCACTCTTGGGCACTACTGTTCTTAGTCAGTAAGTAATCTGTGCTCCGCCACAGACTTCGCCCAAGCAGACACCTCGTCTGGGTACTTCGAGGGATATCCAGTGGATCCTGGCATGCTCAGACTCGCCACCGTCTTCTCGCCCGTTATGGGATGTCCGAAAACCCTAGTCTCAGGAACGTCCGCGAACCGCTCCTTTTGCTGATCTACAGCATACTGCCTGCGTTGCCTAGAGGTTGGCCAGGCCAGCACTTCTCGCCAGTCTCTACCTTGTCCGAATATCTCGCGCATGACCTCTCGCTGGTACCCTCTCAACCAGAGCTTAGACAAACTCGGGTGCTGTGCATAGTAGGTGAGGACAAACAACCCGTGCATCGCAGCCGCCTCCGGATAATGCTGCTCGGTAGCGAGCAAGAGGTGAAACCGATCCATACAGCCCTCATCGCCGGGCAGTATGGCTCCGCATTCCCGACACTCCACAGCCTGTATCCTCCACGACCACGAAACTCTAAACTACAGACAAGAGTTTAGTTCACCGCGTTGCCGACAAGTTGGCTTCTCGGCAACCAAGCGTCAGGGTTGACATCTACTCGGACACTCGGCCCCGCCCGGGCAAGGTTACGAACATAGGTTGTATACAGCGGCCTGTGCAACGAATTACTTCCCCACTGTGACATCCTTGTACGATCTTGAGGTGTCCGATCCGACCCACCTTGCGCAGAACTTGACGGAGTACTTCAGCGCCGTGATGTGCCTGGTGCTGACCTGCCACTGCTGGCGTCTCGACCGGCAAGGAAGGGCTAACGCTACCATCAAAGCTTCCTATGTCGCCCTGGTTGGTCTGCTCCTCCTGATCATGGCACTACCTTCTATGGGTGTGTGAGCCGAGCGGTAACTTTGCACGCTCGTTAGCCCCGCTCGGGGTGAATCAGCCTCGCCCCGGTCCGCTGGTGGGAGTACCGGAGCGGGACAGAAGGACGTTGCCGCTAAGGAGTTTCTCGGAAACCGGGCTTCCGGCATACGGGTTCTCGGAAACCCCCATAACCCCGGTCCTATAGGGGAAACTCCGTACGCAGCGGACTGGGGTTATAGACGAATTGCCACTTGTACCAACTCTAGGCAGTTGGGTGAATATATGTTGCCGAAAGCGCCGCTTACTCTATAGGCTCCCCAACGCTAGAAGGTTGCCCTCGCTGTCACGAAACCAAATCCCGCGTTCTCCCACACCTTTGCTCGGATAGTTGCCCTCGACTTTCACAATCCCGTCCTCGCCGACTTCAACGCCGGGAAAGTCGAACTTTTCAAAAACGACCCCGCGGCTCCGTAGATTCGCAACCACAGCCCCTATGTTCTCAACCTCAAATCCCAGTTGAGTAAAAGTTCCGGAAGCCGCCCCCGTTGAGAGGAACAGATGAAACTCCCCGGCCGCGCAGAGGTAGCGCAGTCCACCCTCACGCTCCTCTACTGGCGTGAGCCCGAGCTTATCTTGGTAGAAAGCCCTTGCGCGATCGAGGTCCTGAACAGGCAACTTCGTGATTGCTCGGTTGCCAGCTAGCGGACCCGATTCTGAGATTGAGATATGGTCGGCCGCCAGATTGTCCTGATTCTCACTCACACCTACTCCTTCCATGGCTCTCCTGCGCTTTATTATATTTGACGCATGCTGGCACCCAACCCTGAGTCTCTCCATCTTTCTCGACCTTCCAGACTACATCACCCTCACCCGAAACCCGACAACACATCGAGCGGGGGCTCGCCAGTCGAAAACTAATTCCCGTACTTCCGAAAACCCTCTCAGGACGAAGTTCCGAGGACAGGTATTCTCGGAAACTATCAAACATCTGGAGAGCTGGAGGGAATGTAGGAGAACCTCCGAGTCGACAGAGCGGGTCTATCAAACAGTCGCAAGGTTTACCGAATAGCAGGCGGCAAAAGGCCGCGTAGCACCTCCGCGAGGTCGTCGGGCCTCGAGAACATCGGCCAGTGGCCTGTGGGGAGTTCGAGCAGCCGCCACTCAGGACCTCCGAGTTCGCGGAACCAAGGGTGACCGCTAGCGATCATCTCCCGAACCTGGGCGAGCGGGAAGCTGTTGGCGATCAGAGTCTTCGTCAGCGCGCCGTCGGTACGCTTCTCAAGCCTCAGCGGTTGGGTGTAGGTGCCGAACGGCTGCGCAACGGAACGAGAGCGCACGAGCCGGCGCTCCTCGTCGCCGAGCCCTTCGAGGCTGGCGCCATTGACGTTCTCGAGCTCGTCCCAAGACGGCACGGGTATGAGCCAGCCGTTACCATGCTCTGCCACCTGCCGCTCGATGTGCTCTCTGATCTCGGGGGGTTGGGTGTCGAGGAAAGATACGCCATCGGGGGCCGGACCGCTGTCGAGGTAGACGAGCTGGGCGATACGCTCGAGGACTCGATCGGCCGCGCCCGTGACCACGATCCCCGCGTAGCTGTGCCCGAGGAGCACGACATCGCGAAGGTCTTCAAACTCGATAAGATTAACGACGTCCGTTATATGCGTATCCAGGTTCACCTCCGGGTTGGACAGGTGGGAGCGTTCGCCTAAGCCCGTCGGGGTGACGGGGTAGGCATCGTGTCCGGCTTCCCTCAAACGGCGGGCGACGGGTTGCCAGCACCAGCCCCCCAGCCACGCTCCCCCAACCAACACATAAGCGGCCATCAGAAAACTCCTCGTCCTTTTCGCCCGACAGGTCGTTCCAAT
>JAWWQA010000470.1:0-3167 GCA_033854695.1 Rubrobacteraceae bacterium | reverse complement strand
CACGCTCCTTATATCAACAATATTTGATCTAAGTATAGATCAAAATACTTTGATGTGTCAAGGCAGGAGTAGAGATGTCCCTAAAACGGTGGTTTTGGTACAGAGGAAAAGAGTCTTATAAGCTTAGACTCTATCCGAAAACCGCCAGGTTAAATAGAATGTGAGCGCAAGCAAGCTGAACGAGTGCCAGCCAGTTCCCAGCCTTCTTTGCCCAGCGCGTGCGGAGGCTGCGACGCTTGGCCAACCACGAGATCGTGCGCTCCACTATCCATCTCCTCGCCGGATAAACCTTCTTCTGCGAGGAGTCGTTATTCGCTGGACACTCATCGCCCGATCGCTGGGCGCCTTTGCTCCTTCTGGGATTGACCTTGATGTGGGCAGTGTAGCCCTCGGAGGCGACGAACTCCCTCACGTCCGTGGCGTCGTAGGCCTTGTCGGCGCATAAGTGCTGCTCCTTGTGCGCCGGCGGACGCTTGGTAAGCATCGAGACGATCAGATCGATGGCGGACACTTTGTCGTGGCGGTTGGCCCCGGTGAGGACGACCGAGATGGGAGCGCCGCGCTCATCGACCATGAGGTTTATCTTGGCTCCGAGTTTGCCCCTATCGGTGGGACTCTTGCCGGTTTTTTCGCCTCCCAAAGGGGCGGCAGAGTTCTTAGAATCCATCGCCTGCCACCTCCAGCCGATCCCACCGCGCTCTTTGGCGTAGTACTGGAGCATCCTTTTCATCAGCTTCTCGAAGATGCCCATCTTCGTCCAGCTCTGGAAACGCTCATGGATGACGCTGGAACTCACCCCGAACCAATCGCGGTGGACGGCCTTCCACTGGCAGCCACTCCAAAGCACATACCAGATGGCGTCGATAACGGCCCTATCGGAAGCCCTCGGTCTGCCGCCTTGCCTACTACTCTTCTTCTTGCTCTTCTTAGGTAGGCATTTCTTGAGTTTCCTCCACAGCGGTCTTGGAAGACGGAAGTAATCCACCTTCCTGGTTGTGCTAGCCTTGCTCATAAGGCGCATCTCCTTGGAGAACGGTAACATCGACAAACCCATTCTCGGAGAGATGCGCCTTTCTTCAAGCTTCACGCAGAGGTTTTCGGATAGGCTCTAAGCCAATGCGTAGGGGCACGCTCAGACGAACGACGTGTTTCTGAAAAGGGAGGTTTTTGGTACAGGCCTCTAGCGTCAGGCCCGATCTCTTCCTATGTTCAATTACTAGCGAACTGCCCGAACCTGTGCTCTAGACGTGTATGCATATAACTTTACACATATTTCTAGTTTCATGTCCGCTGATCAGAGTTAGTCTCTGAACTTGATTTCTCATTCTTTTCTTAGCCTCCTGTAATGGTCTTCTTAGGATACTAGTAGAGCATACTCGGGAAGGTAGCTCTTGCCGCAGGGCTACACTCTGGCCGGAGTCTCTCACACAGGACCCCGATCAGGAACAACAGCGGCTTAGGAGGTTACTACAAGGCTGGACTGGGGAGAGCTTGAAACTAGAGATAGGAAGGGAGATGATAGATCATGCAGAGCTTACATGATGGTGAGATGATGGAGGGATGGCACACTCTCGGTTGGTTGTGGGTGCTCATTCCCCTAGCGCTGTGGGTTGTGCTCTTTGTCCTGGTAGCGTGGGGTGTGACTATGATGTTTTTTATCCAAAGAGGCAGGGGACGGGAGCGTTCTGAGCTGCAATGGAGCCAAGCAGAAGAGATCTTAAGGGAGCGTTTTGCCCGAGGTGAACTTGACGCCGAGGAGTACATAGAACGGAGCCGTGTCTTGAGTGGTGACCACAGTAACTACGGGTCCTCCGGCTAGCTGCCAGCAGAGTGAGATTTCGTCCCCTGGCACCACGGCTATCCTCACCGATTTCTAAGGAAACTCTCAGCTACCTCTTAAGAAAGGTGATTAGAGTCCAAACCGTTAGAGGAGGGGCACAGAGCCTTCCCCAAAGAGAAAGGAGCGCATCGGGCATGGCTGGACGAACAAACCTCGCCGTACAAGCGTTGCACACATGCGTCGTCAGCATGGCGGATTGGGGAGGATCGTGCAACTCGTTTATCCCATTACTCCCATGCGGTTTACGGTAGTGGCGAGTCGCTTTGGGCCTCGTTTGTCTTCCGCCGGAGGTACAGATATGTGTAAAGGACCAATAGCAGCGAGGTTTAGGACGAACTACTTGGCGGTGGTGCGAGCATGAGCACGTCGAAAAGGGACCGGATGGACATCGCCAAGACGATGTTGAGCAAGGTCCCCGAGGTCACCATCTACTTCTGGATCATCAAGATTCTGTGTACCACTGTCGGCGAGACCGCCGCGGACTTCCTCAACATCAATCTCCAGCTGGGCCTGACCGGCACGACCATCATCATGAGCGGCTTGCTTGCCGTCGTGCTGTTCGTCCAGTTCCGGCTGCGCCGGTATGTGCCGGGCATCTACTGGCTCGCGGTAGTGCTGCTCAGCATCGTTGGCACGCAGATCACAGACAACCTTGTGGACAACTTCGGGGTGCCCCTAGAGACGACAACGATCATCTTCAGCGTCGCGCTGGCGGTGACCTTCGCGGTCTGGTACGTCAGCGAGAGGACGCTGTCGATCCACACGATCTACACGAGGAGGCGCGAGGCCTTCTACTGGCTCGCCGTCCTGTTCACGTTCGCGCTCGGTACCGCCGCCGGTGACCTGGTCGCGGAGAGCCTGGATCTGGGCTACGGGACGTCGGCAGTCATCTTCGGCGCCCTCATCGGACTCGTCGCCTTGGCGCACTACGGGCTGAAGGTGAACGCGGTCTTGGCCTTCTGGATCGCCTACATCCTGACGCGTCCTCTTGGGGCGTCCATTGGCGACTACCTCTCTCAGGACCGCGACGAGGGTGGCCTCGCTCTGGGCACGATGACGACCAGCGCGATCTTCCTGGTGGCGATCCTCGCCCTCGTCGTCTACCTGAGCGTCACCCAGCGCGACCAGATCGAGATCACCGAGTACGCCTAGCACCACCGCGTACCCTGTGAACGTCGCTGGCTCCTACAGCTATCGGTGTCTGCAGAAGGTTGCCGGGCTGGCCGGCAACCTTCTAGGAACTGCGCACTGGATCCACTTTCTCTACGTCCCAAACAGGAGACTTGAGTGTGAAATGCTGCTCGCAAGATCGTCTTTTAGCAGGTCT
>JAWWQA010000469.1:0-3560 GCA_033854695.1 Rubrobacteraceae bacterium | reverse complement strand
ATCGCTCTCCGCGAGCGCAGCCTTCTCTTCGAATTCGCCCTCCCACTTGTTGAGCATCTCGTCCGCGCGTGCCAGGTACTCCTCCCGCCATACATCCTCCGGGCTTCGCTCCTCGCCCACTTGGCTTTCAAGCGCTTTTGGTGAGAAGCTTGGTGCTTTTGGGGAACTGCGAGCCTCCAGAAACGCATCTAGGTCGCTGGACAAGATGCGGTACTCTCGCCCTGGCTTATATGCCTTCAATTTCCCCGACTTGATCCACCGACGGACTGTTTGTGGATCGACCAGTAGCCGCTCGGCTACCTCGTCAACGCCTTCAAAACGGTCTTCCTGGTCCGCCATGTCCCTCCCTGTCGTAAGCCGACAATAGCTATCAATATTTGACATTGATGATTATAGGAGTGTATAGTGCTCTGTGTCAAGAGCGAAATTGGTCCAGCTTTTATAAGGGAGGAGGGCGCCTTAATTGACAAGCCAGCTAAAGCTAAAAGCCCTCCCCCGGCTCTTTATCATGCTCGAAATAGTTATAAATTTCCTGCAAATAAGCCGAAAAACTATATACTTTCGACCTAGCCTATGAGATAATTCGGACGTCAAATAAATGAGCCCCCGCGGAGCTTGGACCCTCCCGGAGGCGCGGACCACGAAGGGACTAACTTCATGGCCAAGACCATTATCGCGCACCCAGCGCACGAAACCACCACCGAACCCCAACCAGCGTACGTCCTTCGCGGGCACGGTCTCTACGAGATCCACCGCGATGAGCTTGAGTACATTGGTGGCGGGCGTTGGCTCATCCCTAGCGGCAGTGAGTCTGGTAAGGTCTACGAGGTTCGCGTAAGCACCACCCGCCCCGAGCGCCAGCGGTGCGAGTGCACAGGCTTCATGCATCACGGCCACTGCTCGCACCTCGTCGCCGCCAGGATCGCCCACAAGAAGAGCGCGGTCTGCGACTCTTGTGGAGAGCGCAAGTACTGGCCGGAGCTTACGGAGGTCCAGGAGGAGGACGAGCTGCTCTCCTGGTACCCCGGCGACGTTCTCTGCTGGTCCTGCACTCGGCATCACTGGGCCTAAACGGTCAGCGCTGACCGATCTCATGCCTACAAAAGTGAGGGGTCCACCAGGCCCCGCCATACCCAAGCAACGGATACCAACTCAAGGTAAAGGAGGATCATGCAAATCGAGCTCAACAGGACGTTCACGCCCGAGGATATAGGCGGAGAGGAATCTTGCGGGATCTGCACTGAAGCTTTCCGCGTCGATGTCGTTCGGGCGGCGGTCAGGACTGAGGACCGGGGTGACATGGGGATGGCGTGTCCGCGGTGTGTCGAGGTTATGGGCCGGTATAAGCCGGAGAAGTTCCCGACCCTCGCGGAGTACGAGGCCGCCTTGCTCCACTTCCCTGAGCCTATCTTCGCTAGCGTAGAAGAGCTTACGCGTGAGGACCCCTGGCTCGATCACACGGAGAGCACGATCCACATAGAGCGATAGAGTTACGCTGGAAGCACCAACCGGGCCGGGGTCCTAGCTTCTCTGGGGCTCCGGCTCTTTTTGGCTATTAGTTCTGTTGTCTGGGTGTATAGTTGAGGTATTAAACCGTTCTCTGGGCTCCCCCCTCCTAAGAGCAGCCTAGAGAACGGCGGTTTCATTCATCCCCCGTTGCGAGACGAACCAACCATTACCTAGCTTCGCTGGGCCGGGGATATCATGGCTCCGGCCCTTTGTATTAGATAAGCGGCGTTTAGGGTAAGCAGTGTTTCGTGGAACCGATCGTGCTCATAGTAGTGATAGTGGTGCTGGTGCTCTTGTTCATGCAAGGCAGGGTTTCGCTGACTAATCTTGCTATCAACGCGCTCGTCGGGGTGGTTCTGCTTTTCCTAACAAACCTGGTCCTTTCGCCGCCCATTCCCATCAACCTGCTTACCGTGCTCATCTGCGCGATTGGCGGAGTAGTTGGGTGGCTTATCATTCTGCTACTTCACATCCTAGCAATAGCCTTTTAAGTGGCCGTGTAGAAGGAGTGCGCACTATCTCGGGCCGGGGGCTGCTTCAGGGGCTCCGGCCTTTACCATGTCTAGCGAGCACTGTCTTTGGGAACCAATAGAGGTATTACCTCAAGGTCCTTCGTTCTTACTTGTTGCCACCTTCTCTCGAAGGGCCCTTCTTTGCGCTTGGCCCCTAGATGATGTGCAATGAACAGATAATAAGGCCCTAGGTATTTCAGCCTTCGCAGTGCCTAGCTACACTGCTACTCTCATCCAGAACAGGTTCTTTACCCGACGGGGCAGGGTTCCTGTTCTTTGTAGATTCGGGGCGGGGCTCTATCAAGGGCTCCGCCCCTTGGTTATGGTATGCTAAGTAACGTAGATAACGATAGGGTTTTATAGTGACTGAAAAGCTGCTCGGACAAAGGAGCAGCTTTTTATTGCGATGGAGCCTGGGGAACGAGAAGGAGGGCTTCAGCATATGGCTAAAGGAACAGTCAAGTGGTTCAGCGGCGACAACGACTATGGCTTTGTCCGCCCAGATGATGGAGGCCAGAATGTCCACGTGCGCCGGGAGCATGTGGTAGGTGATGGGGTCGAGTCCCTCGAAAAGGGCGATAGGGTGACCTACGATATATCTCAAGATGCAGGAGGCTTGTGGGCAACTAACGTCTCTAAGAAGGAGCAGCGCTGCTATTCGTGGCGTGATGATAGCCTCGAGCGGCTTGAGGGCAAAGAGGCGCGCCACGAATACTACGCGGGACTAGAGTAGGGTACTGACCAGGACCCGGCCTCACAATACGAGCAAGCAGGTCTGGGGTCCCTACCTTGGGGCTCCGGCCCTTCTACTCCCGTACAATAACTCCCGTAGGCCCTTCTTAGAGTCCCCCCTCCGGAAGGGCCTTCTTTATGGTTGGTCCCCTAGATGGTGTGGAATGAACAGATAGTAAGCTCCTAGGCGTTTTGGTCTTCGTAGTGACTCGCTACACTGATACTCGAGTATGGCCAGCAAAAGGGTATACAAGAGCGGTCAGCTAATTGAAGGGGGGTATCGTACTATGAAACGCACTGTAAGGATCTTTGCAGTAGCGTCCATTATGACGGCGATGGCAATAGCGAGCAGTCCGTTACCAGCTATGGCTCAACCTGCTTGCGAACATAATTGGTGCGACTGGTACCAGAGTTGTGTCTGGCAGTATTGGGGTTGGGATCCTGGCACAGGATGGGTTCTCCTTACTACTGACGGCAGCTGCTAGCCGAAAGCCAAGTCCTCAGTTTGTGCGGCCGGGGTTCTACGGAGCTCCGGCCTTTCCCCTGGGTCTCTTGCGGCTAATAATATGTGGGGGTTCTCTTTAGATTTGAGCTTCAGAAGATAGTGCGGCTTCTCAAGAAGCTGGACACACCGATAGTGGCGTCCGGTGCATTTATAGTTTTTCTGGTCCTTGACGGTTTCGTTCTCTTTAGAGCTTGCGCGGATAGGCTCGCTACTTTTCATATTTGCCGATTCTCCGAACGATCAAATCGGCTCCTCATCGATTATTGACACATTCGCTACCCACCTATCCGCGCAGCCTCTTA
>JAWWQA010000468.1:0-5032 GCA_033854695.1 Rubrobacteraceae bacterium | reverse complement strand
TATTCGGGATAGCGCTTTATACTCTTCCATACGAACCTACAAAGTAGAAGAAGTTCCCCACAACGTCTCCCTCGCTTCCCCAGCACGCGCTCGCTTTCACCACAATTATGCCACCTGGCAGAACCTGTCCCATCCCGGAATGGCGATTTCCGCCAAAGGACTTGCGCCGATACGCTTGCCCAGGTCTTCCCAATAAGGAGACCAGGCATCGAGAGCCATGTGGGACAATATCGTTGCAAACCGCTGTAGAGGCCCCGGCTCTTCTTACGCCTTCTGCGTTTCCGAGAATGCCGGAAGCCCACGCTTAACGCAAGCTCCTTCTTGGAGAGTACCGAAACCCAGGGTTTTTGGTACATGGCAAGCGGTTTCTCATCAAAGGAGGTTTGCTGCTATGAAACTGGTTTCCGCTAAATCGCATTATTAGAAGATCGGGGAAGGTAGCCTACTCCTCGCGCTTCACGCACCATCTCTAGGCCGCGGTCGGTGATCTGATTATACGTGACTCCCACGATCCCCGTGCCTTCAGTGGATCGATTGCCCCATGTCTTCATCCTCCCTTGAGGTACCCGCGTTCATACTCGTGGCGCTCGTCGCGGCTCTCCCTCAGACGACGTTCGAGCATCTTGGCTCTTTCGAGAGGGTCCTCGCTCGCCATGTCGCCTATCATCTCCCTCACCTGCGCCTCTAACGCTTCTAACTCTCCTTTGGGAGACTTGGTGTCCTCCGATGCTCGTTCCTCTTGGCGTGCAAGAAGGCGATCGACACACGCCGGGTGCACCAGCCACCCTAAGCGCGTATGGATACCCTTTAGCCTGCCATCAGCCAGCATATTGAGGACATGCTTAGGGGTCGTGCCAAGCTGAGTAGCAACCTCATCAACACCTGGCCACTCTCCAAGCACCTCCTGTAGCGCCTCGAGGTTGATCTCGACACTAACCTTCTTCGACATGTTCCTCCTCTCGTGTGGTGTAGGGGGCGGGGACGTCTCCTGGTCCTCCCTGCTAGACCAACATCTTCGCAAAATCCCTCAGAGCGCTTGCCCATGTCTAGCAGTCTACGGTGTCCTCACGGTACCTGACTAGGGGCAGGTTGCCTCTATCCACGGATCGTCGAGAAGTGGTCTACTCGAAAACTCATATCCAAATTCCTGCATAGGTGGGTCGAAACAAAGTATGTACCAAAAAGGTTCCAGCGTGTTAAAACCCCTTCGTGTCCTTTTCTGAGGCCCTTTCAGCGGGTGAAAACCCCGGTTTTATGGTGTTTAGCCTTGGTTTTTAGGTGTTTTGGTCTTATTTTGGACTACCAATCGGTCCGACACCGACTTTTTCAACAAGCTGGGTCGTTAGAGGCGCCGGGAGAAGCCGCGTGGCATCATGCCCCTGGGTGAATGGCTAGTCCACCTGATATCAGGTGGAGGGAGGAGAAGGACAACCCGCCTTCTAGCTCTAGACATGTGTTCGTAAAAATAGTGCATCTGACTCATGCGGTGGTCCCTAATAGGGAGCATCATTCCACTGACTGAGTTAGAAGGGAAAAATAGGATATTTCCTAGAAAAATACCGAGGAAAAGGAGCGAGCATGCAACAAGAAGACCCGAACTACTCCAGCCACCAAGAGGAGCCTCGCCTCACCAAAGTTCCGGTGAGGATGAGCGCCCAGGACGAGCGGACATGGTCGATAATTGCGCACCTAACTATCCTGCTGGACTTAATAAGCGGCATAGGAGGCCCAGTCGCGGCCCTCATCATTTGGCTGGTCTATAAGGATAGGTCCCAGAAGGTAGCCTTCCACGCTTTGCAGTCGCTCTGGTACCAGGTGGCGTGGATTGTGATACTCAGTGTAGGGTGGTTCATCACCTACATCCTGATGTTCGTCCTTATCGGCTTCCTGCTGGTACCAGTCATGGCTATAGCCTCTGTCGTCCCCTTCGTACATCAGTGCTATGCTGCTTACAAGATTAGCCAGGGTGTTGACTACCGGTATCCGATCATAGCGGACATGGTCGATGGCGAGCAGAGGGCTGCCTAGTAACCGCGATAGCGCAGGAGGCTCGTCTGGGACCGGCTGTATAGCCGGCCTTGTTCTTGGCTTCCTATACCTTCTACTAGGTGTGGATCTGGGGTGGCATGTCGAGCCTTCAACCCCAGGAACAGTTACACAAGAAGATAAAAGGGCCTTTAGAAAAGTGGGCTAAAGAGCTTGTGCCTACAGCTAGGACGCGGGCTGGCGCTTCAAGAAATTCTCGGAAACTCGCCATACAAACAACGAAATTACGCTATTACCTACACCTACTACGTAGTGGGGCACCGCCTAGAACACACCATTTGTCGTGTTCTAAACCTTTAGTGATTCTATAAGGTAAACCATGTTCATCTTGTATAAGACATGACATGCAGTGTAACCTTGGCAGAGCCAAACGGGGAAGCCCGCGTGAGAGTGGTGCGGGGGTCCCTTGCGTATATACAGAAGGGGGGGGTGAAAGCCTGGTGGCAGGTTATCCCTAGGGGGAGCCTGAGGCACACAGCAGACGTGGTTGCTTCCCAGCTTCAAGCCGGCGTAGGTGCAATGACCGATGGCGGCGTCAGGAGCAACAGAGCAGTTCGTTAGCAGGCAGAATCATTAGAGGGGGGACGGGTAGTGAAGCGCATCAGCGGGATGCTTGTGGCTGTACTCGGAAAGGATACGGATGAGGAGGATCTCATGGCCTCCTACTCGGCCGAGGAGGTCGGGACGAGGAGGTCCAGGAGAAGAGGAAAGCATGAAGAGGGGCACCAGCCGCGGGAGTTTAGTGTCGAGAGTGCGGCTGAAATTGTTGACGATCTGCCTTCGGATGTTCGTCCAGAGATCGCGGCTCGTATAGTACAAGGGGCGCTTGCTGCTGTCGGAATCGAGGTGTCCAACCTTGAGAGGGTCACCCGAGAGCGGGAGTCGAAGCTCATCTCCGAGATTGGGCTTGCCAGGAATCGGCAAGAGGAGTTTCAGGAGCAGACCCAAGAGGCTGTGCGCTCCCTAGAGGAGAAGATAAAGAAGGTCCGAGAGGAGATGAGCAAGGTCCAAGAGGCCTGCGATGCTGTCCTCGCCGAGGAGGAAAAGAGGGTCTCTCACGCTGTGGCTGCTCTGAAAGAGGTGAGGCGTGTGCGTGCTTTCTTCAACTTCCGTAAGACGGACACAGAGGAGAACATCACTCCAATCGCTCAAGATGAAAAACCTCTCGGGGTGGGTAGCAGACAGGTGGAGCGACCTTCTGGTCCGCGTGCTGGCACAGACTCTAGGGTGTTAGTGGAACTGCCGAGCCGCACAACGGCAAGCTACGATATCCTCCCTGCAATCGAGGTGGATCAGTTCGACGAGTTCGTTGCCAGGATACGAGGAGAGGAGGAGCGCGCTCAGGAAACACCACAGCCCATCGACGAGCGCTCGCGAGTCACTGCGAGGCCTGCGGAAGGGGCTGCATTCCAACCGCTGGCGACGGGGAGGGAGCCGTCCGGTGATCGGTTGGGGAAGGAGCGGAGAAGGCAACACATAAAGGAAGAGATAAGAAGGGAAGAGGTCTCGAGTACGAGGGCTGCAGAAGGCCCACAACGTATGGAAGAGACTCCGCTACAAGGGCGAAAAGGGACAGACGACCAGATATGGAAGGAGAGGAAGATAGGGGGCTGATAGGTAGAGCTAGAGATAGGTTCCTTGGCGAATAGGAGTAGCCTAGAAGGAGAGAAGGAACCAACAGACTAGACCGCAGATAGAGCGGTCGGTCACTGGGCGAGGACAAGCAAAGACGTGGTTAGTAGTGGCACCGTCCATTCCTATACCTTCGGAGAAGAGGGGATCCGCCCTCTAGTTAGGTCCAAATTGCTGCTCGCGGCCCTATGTTCATATGTTGCCTAGAAGGGGGCTTCGCTAAGGGCATGCCCTCTTGCCCGATGCCTGGTATCCGGATAGGATCGTAGGTGTAAGATAGATGTAAGTCCAAAAGACATCGGGAAATTGATAGGCACAGATGAAGCGGATACTCTTAGTCGAAGATCATGCTGCCTTTCGGCAGGCTATAGCCTCCGTATTGGAACAAGAACCCGACCTGAAGGTGGTAGCGCAAGCCAGTTCGCTTGCTGAGGGGCGCCGCGTGGATCACGGGATGTTCGACTTGGCGATGGTGGATGTCTTCCTGTCAGACGGGAAGGGGACACACCTGATTCGCCAACTCAAAGAGGCAAATCCTCAAACCCCGGTGCTAGTGCTAACTGTAAGCCCTGACCCAGCTGTGCATGGCGAGGCGCTGGAGGCAGGAGCCGACGAGGTCTTGCCCAAAAGCGCAGAATTGGATGAGATCGTGGCCGTGATAAGGCGCCTGGCAAGCGATTGAGCACAACTAGCATCCTCCTCCGCCTGGCCCCCGATTCGGTTCGACCAACCCCTCGGTCTCCTCAAGCACGGAGAGCAGTTCCCCCAAACAGGGGTTTAACGACTCTCGGCAGCTCCCACCTACAAGCATCTCCGAGGGCCTGGTAGGGTCAAGCGAGAGGCGCACCCAAGAGAGCCACCCGCCCGAATGCCTGGGGGCGGGGAGGCTGCTTATGATCAGGTGAGGATTAAAGCAGCTTAACTCCGTCTTCAGCCTCCCAACCCCCACGTTTATCACTTTGTCTGTAGAGCGAGCCCGTCGAACGGCGCCTGTTATGGCGGCGCCGTAAACGCGGTATTTGTCTTCGAAAGCTACCAGGACTCGGATTTAGATCCTCCCCTTCGCACAGCTGTACCTTTAGCGAGAGAGTAATCGTTGATATGCCCGCCACGCATCCTGCAAATGGAGCATCTTTTACTAGTGCAAATGCACCAGATGAGGTTATCGTGCCTGGAGGGAGAAGGCTACTGCTGCCTCTTCTGTTTTCACAACTTCCGGAGCCTAATTTTAGAGCGTGTTTGGTAAGGATGAGGGTTAAACCTTTTTGTGGGTTCTGGCGTACGTGGAAGACTTATCTGATAGCTCTCTTTGGCAGAAACGCTTCCAAAACTGAGGAAGCTGCCCTGTAAAAAC
>JAWWQA010000467.1:0-2846 GCA_033854695.1 Rubrobacteraceae bacterium | reverse complement strand
AGCCTTGATTAAGGCCACGGATGTCATGATTATGACTGAGCAAGGCGTTGCTTAGTTGGCTCCAAGTGTATCTTCTACAATCGCTAGCCTGGTTCTCTTGGAGGGTTGGATAGCTAGCTTCTCCGAGACTGGGTTGCCAAGAAGCTTATCTTCTCAGCGGCAATAGGGTGAGCAATGGGCATAAAACGCCGAGGTGTACAGAACACCTCGGCTCAAAATTAGCGAGAGCTTATGCTGCTCCCTAGCGTCTTACTAATAACAGTAGACCCAATTGCCGTAGTAATCCTGGCACCAATACCAGCTCATTTGGGCATCTGCCGTTGTGGCCAGCAGTGCAGCCATGACGGCAGCTACGGTTAGAGCCAACAGTATGCGCTTCATGCGCAACCTCCTTATCTCGCCAGTCCCCTGTGGACCACGCACCTCTTATTACGCACAAAACTATCTAGTGGATTGCGCCCTAACACTGGCTCAGAGTAGTAAAGTCACATCCCGCTACAGAGCTAGCGTAAAGTGAGGCGACAGAAGAGGCTACCCGCTCCGAGTCAGCTCGGGTGATTTAGTTTTAGGCAGCGTAGCGGAACTCGGCGCGGTTCCGCTACGCCACCAGAGAAGGTTGTCCAGGCTCCACGCACCGCCTCCTGCGACAGCCAAGAAGAGGAACACAAAACTATACAGTGCAGCTAACTCACCTCGATTCTGTAGCGGGAAGAATCCCTGTGGCACGTGCGCCATAAAATAAGCAACCCCCATCTCCCCGGATAGCAAGAACGCTACCGGGCGGGTAAACAACCCGAAAAGTATGAGTAAACCGCCGAAGAACTCCAGCATACCCGCCATCCACATCAAAAGGGTCAATGAATCAGACGCGGCTTGCTGTGCGGGCGGGAAGCCGAGAAGCTTCTGGCTTCCATGCTCGATAAAGAGCAAAGCGACAGCAACGCGCAAGACGCTCAACAAGCGTGGAGTCCACTCAGAGTAGAATGACACGCGGCTCATTACTGTTTGTGCCCCTTTCCTTGGCTTACTGACCTACTGGGAAAATACGTATTGTTGTTCTAAGCGGTTTGGGTAGAGAGGAATCTTTCCAAAAGGCGAGAAAGCACAGAGTAGGGAGAGAGGGTCCCTTTAAGGGCGAGTTTCCAAGAAGACCTTTTTTCCCGGCAATCAGGTGCACAGAGCGCACTCTCGGAAAGCCAGGAGATAGAGAGATCGAAAAGACAGGGACTCCTCCCCGTATAATGCGGCTCTATGACAATCAAACTGTATGGCTTTGGGAGGTCTCCAAACGTACGCAAGGTTAGCCTGCTCGCGGCCGCGTTGGACATCCCGTTAACCCACGTGACTCTGGATTTCAACAAGAGAGAGTTTCACTCACCCGAGTATCTTGCTAAGAACCCGAACGGCAAGGTCCCCACCATCGAGGATGACGGCTTCGTTCTTTGGGAATCAGCCGCGATCCTGCACTATCTCGCTGCAAAGCGACCCGAGCGGGGTCTGGTGCCCTCAGATCCCTTCGAAAAGGCGCAGGTTGATCAGTGGCTATTCTGGTGGACCGCACACCTCGAACCGGCTTTGGACCGCCTCGTCTACGAACGTCTGGTTAAGCCGTTCCTCGGCCAGCCTGACATTGATCCGAGTATTGTGGCCGAGGCCGAGGCTGCGCTGGACCGATTCTTGCCCATCCTAGAGGGGCAGCTCGCCGGCAAAGAGTACATTGTCGGAAAGCTCAGTGTAGTGGATTTTGCAGTCAGCCCGCGGCTCGACGGCGCTCCGACATTACTCCAGGTCGACCTCGATCGCTATGCGAACGTGACTGCCTGGCTGGAGCGTATGCGGGCAAAGCCGTATTGGAAAGACGCATAGGGTTGCACGTATAAGTTCCGGTTCCTTATTCACCAGATCCCTTTCTAGACAACCCGCTCTCTTAACGTAATCACCTTCATCAGTACCAAAAACGTTGGGTTTCGGAACACTGCGAACAGTGTTCCACTGATGTATGCGTTGATGAGTTGTGAAACAGCTGTTCAGAGAATCCCCCTTCTCCGACTGCCTCTGTACGTTGCTGCTTCGAGACGCCCTGAGCGGCGCCTTTTCGTCTTTAGGATCCGTGAGGGAAAGAGGAAGCAGCGGTGCCAGCTTTTCATTATCCACTCTCCTCATGCCCAGAGAAATCATCACTTTATCGTAGCTCCTGCAACGCTGCTTGCCTGCTGAAGCAGACTACCTCTTTCTTGCGCAAGCCGCCCTCTGCTGGCTCGAAGCCAGCGCTAACTAGCAGGGAGTTCTCCCTCCGGATGAGGGTGTAGTGTTACCTGCTTTGAATATTTTCCTTGAGAGGCCTTGACTATCTTCGGTATTCGTGTTAACATGAATTACATGATAATAGAAAACATAATTTTATTAGAGATAAGATAACATGAACGAGCCGAATAAGGGTGCAACCCGCACCTACAGCAGCCCACTTCGCGCCGAGCAGATGGAGCGAACCCGCGAGCGGATCCTCGAGGCGGCTGCCGAGCAGCTCCTTGAGGAGGGCATTGAGGAGCTCTCGCTCCCCCGCGCGGCTCGCCGGGCCCGGGTCTCCGTGCCCACCGTCTACCGCCATTTCTCGACCAAAGAGGCCTTGATGCAGGAGCTCACGGACTGGGTCGACCGGAAGCTTAGGCTCAGCGAGGTGCCGCAGAGCATCGACCAATTCCCGGAGTACGTGCCGCGATTTTTCGTGCACCTCGACGAGAACGAACCACTGGTGCGCGCCCGGCTGCTCTCGAATGTTCATCGACGTATCCACCAAGACACCAGGCGTCGCCGAGACCGGCGGGTCGAGAAGGCGTTGGAAGATG
>JAWWQA010000466.1:0-5233 GCA_033854695.1 Rubrobacteraceae bacterium | reverse complement strand
CGTTGGATCCCGGGACTAGCCACCACTCGAAGGCGCGGTTGGCCAAGGACGTAAGCCCGAATGTCAGCACCACCACGCTGAGCGCGTTGCTGATGAAGTTGGCTACCGCCAGGTTCAGCGAACTCAGCAGAGGATTGAGGTACAGGATCTCGAGCGTCACGACCGGAAACAGTACCAGCAGCACGATCATGCCTTGCTTCCAGCTGGGTGGCACCTGGCCGGGAGCATCACCGAAGGTAAACCAACCCGAGAAGGCGCTGGCGACCTGCCGTTCACGCGTATTGGTGAATTGCTCGACCTCCCGCAAGGCCTCACGGCGAGCATCGGACTCGAGCCAGGCGTTCAAATGCTCCGCAGTATCGAAGCGTAGCAGCGAGACCCAGTCATCCTGCAAGCCGGGGATCGGAGGCTGCAGCTCAAGCCCCTGGTATCCCGGAAATCTTGCCTCCACCTGCCGGATGCGGTCCACCCAGTCACGGTACGCCTCCTCCATACCAGGCTTGACGCTAACCGTGATGATCTCGGTTACCATATCCTGCGGAGAGCGCTCCGTAGATGATCCTTCGATCACGTTGGTCGTGCCCTCGTCCACCAGCAGTGAGGCGCTCTTGTCCAGCAGCGAGCGACGTTCATCCGAATCGAGCCAAGCTCCCAGCTGCTCGAGGGTCTGAAACCGCTGGACCATAACCCAGTCTGAATGGGCTGGCGGAGACGGCGGGATCACTACGGCGCTGATGTATCCAGGGAAGGTTGCGACGATCTTGTTCAGCTCAGCTAGCCACCCGGCGAACGCGCCCTCCTCGCCCTGACGGACCTGAACGGTCGTTATCGCCGTGGCGACCTTGGGAGTGTCCGTCTCTACGGTCATGAGGACCCCCTTGTTAAGTGTGCACTGGCCAGTTCACGGGAGAAGCGGTTATGGGCCTCGATAACCGGATCCATATCGACCGTGGTGACCTGCCCGTTTTCCACGACGACCCGACCGTTGATCACCGTGTACCGCGCCTTTTGCGGCGCGCAGAACACGGTCGCCGCGACCGGATCGTTCAGCCCGCCTGCATAATCGACCGTGTTCAAGTCGATGCTGAAGAAATCGGCGCACATGCCAGGGGCCAGCGCGCCGATGTCCGAGCGGCCCAGGACGGCGGCGCCTCCGCGGGTTGCGATCTCCAGTGCCTCCCGCGCCGTCATCCACTCGTCGCGCCGTAGTGGATCCGAGGTCGAGAGCAGGGTCTGCGGGCCCTCCGGCGGGAGCAGACCGATGCGCAGCCGGGCCAGCAGCATCGCCTGCCGCGCTTCGAGCAGGATGTTTGAGGCGTCGTTGCTAGCGGATCCGTCAACGCCCAACCCGACGCGTACACCGGCCGCGAGGTACTGCTTGACCGGTGCGATGCCGGAGGCGAGCCGCATGTTAGAGCAGGGACAGTGCGCAACCCCAACACCGGTTTTGGCGAACTCGCGGATCTCGTCGTCGTTGACATGCACAGCGTGGGCGAACCAGACATCGTCGCCGAGCCAGCCCATCGTCTCCATCCACGCGACCGGACGCTGCTGGAACTGCATGAGCGTGAAGCGCTCCTCATCGAAGGTTTCGCAGAGGTGGGTGTGCAGGCGCACGCCATGGGCGCGAGCGAGTTCGGCCGATTCCCGCAGGAGTTCGGGGGTAACCGAGAAGGGCGAGCACGGCGCCAGCACGATCTGGGTCATCGAGCCGTGTGAGGCGTCGTGGTACGTCTCGATTACTCGCCGGGAGTCGTCGAGGATCGCCGCTTCATCCTCGACGCAGCTATCCGGCGGCAACCCGCCCTGGGACTCGCCCAGGGACATGGACCCACGGGAGGCGTGGAACCGCACGCCGATCTCCCACGCCGCCGCGATCTGGTCGTCGACGCGGCAGTCGTTCGGGAAGACGTACGTGTGATCGAAGACTGTCGTGCAGCCGGACGCGGCTAGTTCGGCCAGGCCGACTAGTGTGCTCCAGCGTGACGCCTCGGGAGTCCGACGGGCCCAGATTGGATAGTGGACCCGAAGCCAGGGGAACAAGTTGATATCCTGGCCCGCTGGGAGCGCACGGGTCAGCGTCTGGTCAAGGTGATGGTGAGTATTCACGAAGCCGGGCAGCAAGATCTGGCCCGTCATGTCCAGCACGACGTCGGCTTCCTGCGGAAGCTCCTCCGTGGAACCGACTTGCTCGATGATCCCATCTCTGACGAACAATCCGGCATTGGGGAGCTCACGGCGCTCATCGTCCATCGTGACCAAGATATCGGCGTTCTGGGCTAACAACGTTGGCATGACTAAATCCTCCTAATGGACTCGAACTCCGATCATCAAACCGCGTGACGCTCGAAGATACGGCGGTAGATCCGATCGGGCGTGAACGGGAGGTCGCGGAAGCGGACACCGGTCGCATCGGCCAGTGCGTTGGCCAGCGCCGGCGCCACAGGGTTGACGGGGCATTCCCCCATGCCCTTCGCGCCGAGCGGGCCGATGGCGTCGTGCGTGTCCGCGAAAAAGACTTCGGTGCGCGGAGTGTCGGCGAAGGTCGGGATGCGGTAGTTGCGTAACGTCGGGTTGACTACGCGCCCCTGCTCGTCGAACACCATCCGTTCGTACAGCGCGAAGCCGACCGCTTGCGCGACCGCGCCCTCAACCTGGGCGCGGCACTGCATGGGGTTGATCACGGTGCCGGCGTCTGCCGCGTGGACGCTTTGCAGGATGCGGATCTCGCCGGTGACGGGGTGGACCGCGATACGGAAGCCCTGGACGTTGAACGCCACGCTACGGGGAGATCCTTGCGCCTTGCGGACGACTTCGAGTTGCTGTCCAGCCGCCTCGGCAGCCACGAAGAGCTCGGACAGGGTGATCCGGGAGCCGTCGCAGCTCACGGCATCGTCGTCCAGGCGGCAGGCATCGCGGTTGGCCCCGGAATGCTCCGAAGCGAAGTCCAGGATCCGCTCGCGCAGGGCCTCGGCGGCGAACCGGACGGCGTTGACGGCCACGGAGGTGCCGGTGCTGGCAAACGCGCCCGTATCGTAGCCCGTACGATCCGTGTCGGACTGGACCAGGCGCACGCGGGACATGGTCGTCTCGAGCATGCTGGCGACGACCTGTCCGTGCACGGTGGTCGTGCCGTTGCCGAACTCGCACGTTCCGATGGCGAGGTGGTAGTTGCCGTCTGCTCCGACGCTCAGGCGCGCTGTGGAACGGTGCTCGGTAGGTGGCGCGGTGTCGTGCATGGCCATGGCCATCCCTCTGCCCACGAGCCAGTCGTCACCCTCGGGCGCCGCGTTGCCGTTGCCGGCGGCCAGGGCCTGCTCGACCAGGTCGAGGCACTGGTCAAGCCCGTAGCTGCCGTACTCAACGTCCTCCGGCTCTTCGCTTATGGAAACCATCGGGTCGCCGGGGCGCACGGCGTTGCGGCGACGGAGCTCGAAGGGGTCCAGGCCCAGCGCGCGGGCCAGTTCGTCCATCGCGGATTCGACGGCGTAGACCGGCTGAGTGAGCCCGTAGCCGCGGAAGGCGCCGGCCGGCGGAAGGTTGGTGTAGACCGCGTATGCGTCGACCTTCTTGTTGGGGCACCGGTAGACCGACAGCGGCGCGCTGCTGGCGGCGTACGTCGTCTCGCCAGCGTGGTTGCCGTAGGCGCCGGTGTTGGACACGATCCGCATCTCGAGCGCCGTTAGCGTGCCGTCGCGCCGCGCCCCGGCCTTGACCCGGATCCGCATCAGATGGCGACCCATAGCCCCAACGAACTCTTCTTCGCGCGTGAACTCGAGTTGGACGGGCCGGCCGGTCTTCAGGGTGGCCCAAGCGCAGATGTCTTCGGTCAGCACCTCCTGCTTGCCGCCGAAGCCGCCGCCGACGCGCTCGCAAAACACCCGGATGTCGATCGGGTTGAGGCTGAGCAGGTGGCTGAGCTTCGCCTTCGCTATAAAGGGAGATTGAGAGCTGGTGCGCACGTTCAGCCGTTGCTGTTCGTCGAGCCAGGTGATCGACTGGTGGGTCTCGAGGTGGACGTGCTGGATCCGGTGGGCCTCGTACTCGGCCTCGTGGATGACATCGGCCTCGGCGAAGCCGGTCTCGACGTCGCCGACATCCCCGTGCACGTCGAGCAAGACGTTGCGCCCGAAATGGCGGATGAACGGGTCCTCGCCCTTCTTGTCGTGGATCACCGGCGCTCCAACATGCATCGCCTCTTCCGCGTCAAAGACCGCCGGGAGCACCTCGTAGTCGACCTCTATACGACGGCAGCCCTCCTCCGCGGCAGCCTCGGTGTCGGCTACCACGGCCGCCACCCGCTGCCCGACGAACCGCACGACGTTGTCCAGCATGTAGGTATCGTCGGGATCGACGAGGTGGTCGTCGTGGATGGCGGTGGTATACAGCCGCCGGGGCACGTCCTCCCAGGTGAAGACCTCGTGGACGCCCGGCACGGCCAGGGCCGCCTCTTTGCGGATGGCGACGATGCGGGCGTGGGCGTGCGGCGACCTGAGCAGCTTCAAATGCAGCAGGCCCTCGAGTTCGGTATCGAGGGTGTAGCGCACCTTCCCCGTGACGATCCCCTCGCTCGCGGGGGCGGGTAGGCTCGCTCCGCAGGCCGCGCCAGGCCGGTCGTCCTCGATAGCAATGTTTCCGTGGATCGCGTCCTCGATCGAGCGGTATCCGGTACAGCGGCACAGGTTGCCCTTCAGGAACCGTGGCAGATCCTGGCGTTCCTCCTCGGTGAAGTTGGCCGTCGCCATGATCATTCCGGCCGTGCAGAAACCGCACTGAAAGCCCTGAGCTTCGAGGAACGCCCGCTGCATCGGGTGCAGCTCTCCATTTTGGGCGAGGCCCTCGATAGTCGTGATCTGGCGACCTTCGGCGCGGAAGGCTGGAATAATACAGCTGTTGACCGTAACCCCGTCAATCCAGACGGTGCATGCCCCGCAATCGCCGGTATCGCACCCCTTTTTGACGCCGAACCAACCCAATTCGCGCAGGAAGGTGCGCAAGCATTGGCCAGGTGCCGGGTCGGTCGAGAACGTCTTGCCGTTGACGTGATAGCTCATGTATAACTCCTCACGCGGCCTGGATGCCGGAAAGTTCGCGGCGAATCTGTTCGCCATAGTGGAAGGTCAGGTGTTTGCGATAGTCCGGTGCACCGTGGACATCGTCGTGATACATAGAGTCGGGGATGGTCTCTCGCAGCCGCTCGTGCAGGCTTTGGGCATCCGGCACCTGGTCAAAA
>JAWWQA010000465.1:0-3661 GCA_033854695.1 Rubrobacteraceae bacterium | reverse complement strand
TGCCGTACTGGGGGGGATCGGATGCCCCGTTGCGCTCGTACGGGCGGCCGAGGGCTTCTTCCCCGGTAGCGAGCCCCTCATTTCCGACGAAGCCCGGGACGCCATGGCGGGGGCCCTGGATCTCCGGCTGGAGCGCCGCCTTACCGGAGCCAACCACTATACGATGTTGTTCTTCGAGTCCGCACGGCAGATCGCCTCTACTATCGACGATCTTCTCCGACAGGTCAGGTGATGCCAGAACTGCGGCATTCGCTTGGCTGGCCTCGCTTGGCGAAACCATCCGCTGGATTGTGGGTGCGGGGAGTGCTTATGAGCGTGGCTCCAACGAAACCCCTCGCGCCTTCTACCTGGAGCTGGCGGCTGAGATCGACGTGCGCACAGGAGCGGTCTCTGAGTTCTCGTGTGCCGGGATAGCGGCCCTGAGGCGCCGGGTAAGGGAGAACCGTCCCGGGCTTCGCGAGATCCTGGTCGCTGAGGGTGAAGACTACCGTGCGCCAGATTGCTCATTCGCTGCTCTCCAACTGCCACGCGGGGTGCATTTGACCAAGGTCAAAGATCTGAGGAAGCAGATGAGCAAGAATACGTTCAGGCGCGTTGGCGAATTGAGGGAGGAGAGATGGCGACGAAGAAGAACCCAGGGAAGGAGGATCTGTGGCGCTCGCGGCGCGTCATGGAGCTATACGCTATCGGCGAGCCCATCTTCCAGATATCTCGCCTTGTGGGCTGGAGCGAGGGACGAGTTCGTAAGGTGCTCCGCGAAGCCGGCGTCATCGTCACCGACCAGGACAGAGATGGAAGCCGTGAAGAGTAGGAGCAGCGAAGAGGACAGGAAGCGGCTGCTCGAGGCCGGGTGGGAATCGAAGCTGCGGGCTGGGCTTATCGTCTGGCGACGGCCGGAGGGACGTGGTAGTTGGTACTCCCAAGAGGTTGCGATGGAGATTTTAGAGGCCTTGGAGGAGCAAGAGCATCGGGACGGTAAATGCTGAGATCTTTGCCTTGCTCAAGCCGGGGGCGTGTTCTGTAACCTCGATCTTGTCTCCTACTCTCGCCTTGCACGAGCACTTTCTACACTCTATAAGTTGCACCCTCGAAGAAGAGGACGCATCGAACAAGCCTCTCGACGTACAGACCCAGCTTCTTTAGTTGCGTGAAATTGGATTTGCCGATGTCGACTGCTATTGGAAGTGGCTCGAGCTTGCGTCAATGAGGTAGGTTGCTATCCATTACTCTCTTGAAAACCGAATAACTATTAGGCAGGGCAAACAACTCCCGTTTAAGGAGGTTCGCCGGATGCTGCTCATAGCTCCAGAAGATCCACAGGCCTTATCGTTGGGGTTGTTTAACTCCTATCAGGAGCGCAAGCTCTTCCAACACTTGTGGTGGAAGGAGTGAGAACAGATCCCAGGTAGCAAGCGAGGGGTCCAGAGAGAAAGTTGCTCTCACTAACACTGTTTCTACCTCTGGTACCCTCGGTAGGGAGTCCCCTGACCAGGAGTACCGAGGGTATATCTAGGATGTAATCAAACTCGAACCAGAGTTTTCCGGATCCGAAGGCTTCGGAAGGAAGGTATTCTATCGTGCTAGTAGTCTTCACTCTTGTCGGCGGCTGTCACCATGCCTTGCACCTGCCCGGCTATCAATTCACTAGCTCTGATCGGATCCAGTTTGGGATACAACTCCACCAACCTGTTCACGAACTCTTCTATCGCTGCTTCTGTCTCCCTGATTCCATAGGAGTCGTAGGGGTCCGACACTTCGCTGCCTCCTCTAGATGCTCTTTATCGCACAGCAGTATAGTCGTTACGCTCTGGTCGGTGTGGGTAATGGTCCGAGCTAGCCCGGTGCATCTCACGTGGCACCATGAAAAGCCGGGGCCCCTCCTAGAGGATCCTGGCCCCCGTTACCACCGACGACGGGCGGGGCTTGCTGGCTTCGCCTTGAAAGAAGGCTGGTGGGGCAGCAACATCCTTACAACAGTAAGACCTGTTGTGTTTACCCCCCGGTACTTAGGCTCAGGAGGCTCGTCACCTGGGGTAGATTCGACGTCTGAAGCAATCTAGTCCTGCTAAAGGACCAGGCCCCAACTGCCTCCTGCACAGGCAATGCAGCAGAACATCTTCTACTGTGGGGTAGATTCTGAGATAGCTATGCTGCAAACTCCTGGGTGGTCCACCACCCTGATGAGATGAACTCTACCGGGACGCCCAGCCGCCAGTGGCACTCGGGGCATACGAGGGTAAGCCGACTTGTCTCCCAATCAGGAGCCGGCCATTCGTTAGTGCAGTTGAGGCAATACGCGGTGTTCTCTACAGGCTGATGCATGGTAAGAGCCACCCCCTTGAGGGATCCGTAGGGGACTGTGTTTGGAGAGGGTGTGTATTTTACACATAGTGTGCGAATGTCAAGGATGGCTTTCGGGTGTGCTAGTCAGTGGAGTGAGCTTCTGAGAACGAAGAAAGAGACAATCGGCCCCCTAGCCCTATGCACAAAGTCTTCGGCTGCATCTAGCCCAAATGAGCTAGTAAAAGATAGGTCATACTGAATCCGGGTAAACGGTTCTAGGAACGTTATGCCGCCTGGAGCGGCGACCCTTCCAGAGCCTCCCGAAGCTCCGCTTGGCCCTCCTCGTCTAGCAACGCCCTCTCCTTGGCCCCGGGGGTTACCGTGGCGACGCTCACCGAGTCCCTCGACCCCTTCAGACTCATAACGCCCGGCGATCTCCCTGGTCCACTTCTCCGAATAGCCCACCATCCTGGCCACCTCCCGGATTGAATCCCCAAGCGAGATGCGCCAGACCATCAGCAAGGGGGTGCGCAACACCGGATCGCTCGCCTTGGGGTAGAGACCCTCCAACCGGGAGGACTCCGACTCCTCCAAGTTTCGTTTCTCATTCCTGCCAAAAGTATACAACCGGAGTCAGTATTACCCTATCATCAGTAGTTTTTTGTTAACGGGCATAGAGGTAGAGCCCTCTGACCGAAAACATCCACTCAAGTAGCGCTTTTAGCTCCGGTGATCCCACCAAGGCCCTTATTTACCGCAGCGAGGACAGGATGTATCAACGAAATTAAGTTGACAAGCACTTAGGAAACGGTGTGCGATGCGCTCATGCAGCTCTTTGAGCTATGCCGACCACTGCTCGACGATCTTTTGCCTGTTCAGTGCCCTTCTGTTCAGCGATCATCTCTTTCTCCTCTTGCGCTGATGGTCAGAGGGTAGCGCAGAATTCACACAAGTGGCACTGTAGGGCTAGGAAGTGTAGGAATATCAAGTAGTACCGGTTAAGCTGACCAGGATGGAACACGTGGAGCTGCCACAAGGGTATAAGCTGGAAGAGGTGGGCCACAACCTGCTACTCAAGAGGCCGAGTGGGTATGTACTCGCAGTGTTTGGGGAGGGAGTGAGTCCTGAGAATATCCGACGCGTGGCCCAAGCAGACGAGAAGTATTTGAGAGCTGTGGACCGGGAGGAGAAGTTCGGTCTTGCGGCAGACTCGGAAACTGTGGTCATGTTCAGTGAGGATGTTAGGGAAGCTCGCACGGAGTTTCTCCTAGCGCTGGAGGTAGCTTACCGAGGGAAAGATGCCTAACACGGTTGGCATTGGGTATGTTCGGTTTTGTCTCATGACGATCCGGGGCAGCCTAGAAGTCCCTGTAGTTGT
>JAWWQA010000464.1:0-9415 GCA_033854695.1 Rubrobacteraceae bacterium | reverse complement strand
ACATGGCTCTGGGCTACGGTCTCAGACCCAGGGAGGAGGCCGTCGTGCGGGGTATGGTCCTGGGTGATTCTTCGCGTTTACCGGGGGAGCTCGAGGAGGCGTTTCGCAGAAGTGGAATAACGCACGTTCTTGCCATCTCGGGCCAGCACGTTGCAGTGTTGGCAGCTATGATCTACGTGGTCCTGCGACTCTTCGCCGTGCCCATGCTCTTTCGCAACCCGGTCGTGCTCGGCCTCCTGTGGCTCTATATCTTCGTCGCGGGCGCCCCGCCTTCAGCAATTCGGGCAGGTGTGGTCGCGACCTTCGTCCTCAGTGCCCCGTTCTTCGGGCGCCAGCTCTCGCCCTTGCACTTCATGACCACCATGCTCGCCGTCGTCCTTGCCTGGAATCCCCTCCTCATCTACAACCCTGGCTTTCAGCTCTCCGTCGCCGCCGTCTTCGGTATTCTGCTCCTAAGAAAACCGTTGCAGGCGTTCGTAAAGAGTAGCTTGCTCAGGCCGTTGAGAGAGCCGCCCGAGCTGCTATCCAATCTTCTGGCCGTCTCTTTGGCTGCCCAGATCGCTACCACACCGATCATAGCGATGAGCTTTGAGCAGGTCTCGGTGATTGGGGTAGCGACCAACCTCCTCGCCGTACCACTCTCAGGTCCGATCCTGACCTTAGGTCTGCTGGGCACCTTGGTGGGCAACGTCGCTCCACCCCTGGCCTACCTCATAAACGTCTCGAATGGCTTTCTGGTTAGCGTGCTCATCTGGGTTGCCCAAGCGGCCTCTGCTGTGCCGTTGGCGGCTGTCTCGACGCCTGGGGCCGCCCTGGCACTCGTTGGGCTCTTCTATGTTGGGTGCGTGCCCGGCGCTATTGCTGAGGTGGCACTCCCGGAGGAGCGTTGGCCGAAAGTCGCGGGTGCGCTCGTGTTGTGGGCGGCGCTTTGGATCGTGCTCGTCGCGGTGCTTTGAGGCTGGTAATAGACGCATGGCTGTGTACGTAGTGCTATGTTTAGGCTTAAGGACTGTCCTTGACACTCAACTCGCACTTGAGGCTGACTGCAGACGCCGGGAATCCAATGGTGTGGGGGACGAGGAACGTCAATGGGCCAGGCGGGTCCTCGTTGGACGGACGTGGCTCTGGGCTACGGCTTGAGGCACCGGGAGGGGCCTGGCAGATTCTTCACATATAGCCATAGGTAAAATTACCTAAGGAAAGATGAGCAATTCACTAGATGCGCCGTCAGCTGCCACCCTGTAAGGGTTACATAAGCCTGGCGGCAGATCAGGGCTGCTAAAGGCGCCCTTTTCCAGTTCTTATAGGGACGAGGCCGCCAGGCTTGCATAAGATGCGTCACTTTGGCTTGCAGGCTGCTAATGGGAGTTCTCGGAAACTCGGAGGCTTTGCTTCGGGCCAAACTGCCGATATTCACCAATAAGGGGAGGTCGAGCAGTGGCTGATAAGGAGTCGAGAGAGAACCCACCGATACATGTCATCCCTAGAAAAGACGGGTGGGCAGTGGTGCGCGAAGGCAATAAGAAGGCCTCGGCGGTGCATCCAACCCGACACCAAGCCGAAGAACACGGACTGAGCCTCGCCCATAAGAGTGGCGCGGATTTTGTCCTGCACGACAGGGACGGCAGGGTTCTCGTGCACGACTTCTACGGTCCACCGCACGGGGGTGAGGGGGAGAGAGTCCATGGCGAACAAGAGGGACAGGTTACGGTTACCCGCACGGACACCGGTGCTGTTGCTTCGGCCTGCGCTACAAGTGGTAGCAAGGCCAAGTGCCGGGAGTACCGATCTCACTAGGCGTGTCTGGTGAATCGGACGCGCTCTAGTCCCCGGATTCGAGCTGCCAACGCCAGACCGGGCCATCGACGGGATCCTGAACTTCACCAACAAAAAACTCATCCCTACGCTCCGTAAGACGGAGGTCGATTGATTGCTTTCAGGCAGTGCTGCCAACAATATGCTGGTTTTCGCAACCTTAAAGCTTACAGCAAGGTTGTGGGAGGTTACCCTAAAGCCATTAGAAAGCTTCGGGTCAAGCATAAGCACCGTCAAGTAAAACGTGATCGATGTTGTTCTCGCCCGGCGCATATGTGAACTTGTACCTTAGGGGTTGGGTTGACCGGCATTCATTTCCACCATACTCACCTGGCCCTCTCTTGGCCACAAAGACCTATGAAGGGGAGAAGTAGTGGGCGGCGAACGAGCGGAGACGCTCTCAGAGAAAGCGCGTCGGGTCCTTCAAGCGGCCGTCGTGGAAGCTTACGGCAGGCCTGGGGAGTACGTGACTCGCGACCCTGTTATGCGGAGAGTGGATCTCTCGGAGGCAGAAGAGTTTCGGACGATAGCGGAGTACCTAGAGGGGAGGGGATGGATCGCCGAAACCGACTACGACTACCGGGGCTTCGTCATCACCGACGCGGGTATCGATGCGGCGATGAGGTAGCGAAGTAATAGCGGGGCAAGGGCAAAACATGGTGGCGGTTGCTGATAAGGGAGAGTAGTACTAACCTGGGCTACACTTGCAGGTGCTCGTGTCAAGAGATGGAAGGCGGAGTAGTCCGTGGAGAGGAAATCTGAGCTGAACGTACCGCGTACGCTAGAAAAGGTCTGCGACTCGAGGCGAATGGCGCTTTTGGTCTACGACATGCAGGTCGGTATAGTGAGCCAACTTCCGAACGGTCGTGAAGTCACCAGGCAGGTCGCGGAAGTGCTCGGGACGGCCCGTGAGGGAGGCTTCCCTGTATTCTTCAGCCGCCACATGTCGCTGCCCAAGGAGCTTATGGGTGCCTTCCAGCTCAGGCAGGCGATGATCTGGCAGCAAGTAGAGCGGTTCGAGGACGTGGAGCCGTGGTTCCCGCGTGACTCGCCACAGTTTCAGGTAGTGCCCGAGCTTGAGCCGCTCGCGAGCGAGGCGGTCTCTGACAAGATCGCGATGAGCGCCTTCTCGGGCACCTTCCTCAACATGGCCTTGCGCGATTTGGGTATTGACGCCTTCGCCATCTGCGGCATAGCGACAGAGGTCGGTATCGAGCCGACCGTTCGCCACGGGGCGGACCTTGGCTACATACCCGTCGTGGTGGCAGACGCGTGTGGGGCAGGCGACGAGGTAGCAGGGAGACGCTCGCTGGAGAGCCTGGCCTTTGCTGGCGACACTCTCATCACCGACGTGACGACGATCAGCGCCCTTCTCCGCGGTGCACCTAGAGCCGCGGAGCAAGCGCGATCCGTTAGTACGAATCAGGACGCGGCAAAGCCATAATCACCCTGGGAGGATCGTGCCAGGGGCCAGCAGCCCTGCCCGGCCTTCCTCGAGGGCGGCCGCAGGACGGTTTGTCAGCAGTCCTGCGTGCGGTCAAAGGGCACTCGCGCGACCAATCAGTGTATCCATTCGAGTTGCGGGTCCACCCAGCCAGCGAGGGTCAAGGTGTACTCCTTTTCGAGCGCCCAGTACGTCGCGCTCACCACGGCGGCGTATTCCGAAACCTCTCCGGCGATGTTCGTCCTCAAGTGGCAATCCCCAACGTAGTGTAGGGAAGGGCGTGTCGCCGCATATTGGTCGGCTCTTGCGGATGAGCGGGTTCGACAAGACCCTGAATAGGAGCCGATTAAGCGACAGGGAATAGACTTCCTCGACCCGATCCTGACTTCTCCGGTTGAGCCCTGGGCTTCACATCGGTAAGGTTCTAACAACGTCAGGAGATGGATGATGAAGAAGAAGGAGCAGCTGTGTCTGATAGACTCCCTGGTGGAGACTCCCACGACAGAACTTCTCAGGTAGTCATTGCGGCACTCGCGATGCTAGCTCTAGCAGCCGTGGTTATCATCACCATCCTATTCTCGGGACGAGGCGGCAGTGTCGCAATCGAAACAACCGCACCACCCCAAATGCAGCCTTCGCCCGAGCCCTCGGCCCAGCCTTCGCCTGAGCCCTCGACTCAGCCCTCGACGGAGCCTTCGACCGAACCCTCGACCGAGCAGCCTTCGCCTGAGCCCTCGACTCAGCCCTCGACGGAGCCTTCGCCTGAGCCCTCGACTCAGCCCTCGACGGAGCCTTCGCCTGAGCCCTCGACCGAGCAGCCTTCGACCCAGCCGGGGCCTTAGTGACGGTCAGGTGCTCCCGCGATAGGAGGAGAGACAGCTCCACGGCGTGGACTATCTGCTTTTTAGGTACTCCGGGTACGTCTTATGAGGCTATCACGCCACGAAGAGCGCTGGAACTTTCTTGCCCTGATTTGGCAACTCCAGCTGAGTAAGCAGTAAACGCTGCGCCGACCTGCTTACCACTCAAAAAATAGGTTGTTGAATAGGGAGCTTTGGTTATGATTGGGCAAATGAGGCGAGTTGATGGGTTCTCGAATTGGCCGTTTATTCTTCGAGTCGTGCCTCCTCGAGATCGATATCATATTCGACCTGGCGCATTGCTTCGTCACTGATCTCACCTTCTCTGTGCAGACGAACGAGAGCCCTGCGTTGGGCTTGAAGCAGTTCCCTGAGAAAGCGCTTGTAGGCAGCAGAGTGCTCTTCATAATCTTCGCCCTCATCCCCATCTTCGGCCGTATCACCGTCGAAACGCGCTGCGAACCGACGCTGCCGATAATCGTAATATTCCTGCAGACGCTCGGCCATATCATCACCCACCCACTCCTCGTTTCTGAGTTCCTCGATTCGTGTAAGTGCAGCACGCGATATCTCTACCTTTGCTTTGTTCTCCTCTTGTTTTACGGTCTCGTCATCTTCGCTATGCAGCCGGTGAACGAGCGCTGGCAGAGCGAGGCCCTGTAATACCAGCGTGGCCAGGATCACGCAGAACGTTAGAAAGATGAGTAGGTCTCGCTGTGGGAAAGATGTTCCGGTATCCGTGAACAGGGGCAAGGATAGGGCAGCCGCAAGCGAGATGACACCACGATTTCCGATCCAGGCTATGAGCCAGGCCTGCTGAGGTGACGGCAGCGAGTTGCGCTCACGCAGTCGGCGACTGACGAAGCGAGGAATGTAGGTGGAGGAGAATACCCAGGCGATGCGCACGATGATGACGGTGAGGCTTATGAGCCCAGCATACAGGACGAGCGTGAGCACAGGCTGTTCCGATAGACCTCTGAGGATACTCTGGAACTGCAAGCCGAGCAGGATGAAGGCGAGCCCGTTCAGCAGGAAGTCGACCATTTCCCAGACCGCATAGCCCTGAAGACGCGTTCTGGGGGAGAGGAGGTCGGCGGTATGCCACCCTGTGTAGAGCCCGGTAGTTACCACCGCAAGTATCCCCGAGACGTGTATCCCTGAAATAGGAAAATTCTCCGCCGGCAGGTAGGCTATGAACGGTGTCAGGAGTGCAATGGTATTTTGCAGCACAGGCGAATCTCCGATCAGGTACCGCCGCGCCCGGACAATGGTCCAGCCAACTGCCAGCCCAACCAGTACCGCGATAATGCTTCCCGCGACAAACTCCAACCCGGCCTTCCAGACCGAGAATGCACCTGTAACGACGGCGCCTACAGCTACGCGATAGATGACTATAGCGGTAGCGTCGTTTATGAGGCTTTCACCCTCAAGGATCGTTACCACGCGCTGCGGGATGCCGAGGTGTTTAACGATAGTCGTTGCGGCTATGGCGTCTGTGGGAGACAGGATCGCGCCGAGGGCGAAAGCCGCCGGCCACGTTAGCCCATCGATAGCTATGTGGGCCACTACTGAGACGGCGCAAGTGGTCAGCAGCACCAAACCGAAGGCATGTAGCGAGATTTGCTGTAGGTTGGCCCGGAAATCACTAAAAGAGCTGAACAATGCCGACACGTAGAGCAGCGGCGGCAAGAAGAACAGGAAGACGAGATCTGGGTTGAGTGTGACCTGGGGCAGCCCGGGAACGAAACCAAGGATCGATCCACCCAGGACAACCACGATGGGATAGGGGATCCTAAGCCTCCGAGCGACAGACGTGAAGGCAGCAACGACGATGAGCAACCCGAGAACTAGCTCGATCTCAGCCAATGCTCAGGCTCCTCCCTTCTTCACTACCTTAGGAGGCACTTCCAGAGTTTACTAGAGCGACTGCGCCTGGTGCTTGTCATCTGCACCCAAATAAGATTCATCCCCCAATCGCTTCCTAGATAACCTCTGGCCCTGCTTGTCCTCTATCAGCCAAAGAACTTGCGCCAAGGAGGCGGGGCCGCCTCTCAGATTTGTATCAAAAACGTCTTTCTAATACACATCTTTTTCCTCCCTCAAAGAACGGATAAGCAGTACAAGCTACTGTTTGAAAACTCATGTCAGCTAGAATAGACCTATGTCTGTTTACCTGCTGCTCGGCGACGACGAGGAACGCAAGGCCCGCGGCGTTGAGAGGCTCCGTAATGGTCGGGCGACGGAAGCCTACGACGCCTCAGAGACCAGTCCCGAGACTGTAGTCTCGGCCTGTAACTCTTACTCGCTTTTCGGCGAGGGACCCTTCGTTCTCGTCAAGAACCTCGATGGCTGGAATGCCGCCCAGAAGGCGAAGATAGTGGACTATCTCCAAGATCCATCTCCCGAAGCCGACCTTGTTATGGTCGGCGAGAAGCTCGGCGCGCGCGAGAAGCTGTTGACGGCGGTCAAGAAAACGGGTGAGGTCCGCGACTTTAAACAGCCGACCGGCAAGGCGCTCGTAAAATGGGCTATTGGCTACGCCAAGAAGCAGGGCTTCACAATACCGGAAGACGTGGCCGGGGAGATCGTGAGCCGGTGCTCGGACGACAAGATCCGGGTTTCTCGGGAGGTCGAGAAGCTTGCGCTCTACGCAAGCGGAACAGCGACTTTAGACGACGTGGAGGCCTTGTGTCCACCAGACTTGCAGTCGAACATCTTCGCGTTCGTGGATTCGCTTGCTGCCGGGGACCGGGGAACGGCCATGAAGCTCTTGGAGAGTCTGCTCACCACCAACGAGCCGCCGCTGCGAATAACGTACATGATCCGTCGCCAGTTCCGCCTTCTGGCCCGAGCCCGCTCGCTCTTCGATCAGGGCGCTTCCCGGAGCGAAGTTGCGAGCACACTCAAGGTTCCACCCTTCGTCGCCCGCAAGCTCGAAGAGCAGGCACGAAAGGTGAGTGAGGAGGACCTCGAACGCGCGCTCGCCCTCACGCTCAATCTCGAACGCGGTCTCAAGGGCAGCAGCGACCTTGGAGACGAGTTGCAGGTCGAGATGGCCGTTCTCGAATTCTCGCAGCCTCCTGGCTAGGAGGCGACACGGAGAAGTTGCAAAGGATCTAGGACTACGCCGAATGCTGCTATCGACGGAACGCACAGAGTCTCTGGAACACGGATGCGGTGCGTTAGTAGAAGCACACCGACGATTCGCGTCTGGCGAGATAGGAACTCTACAGGCGGGTCAGACTAACATTTGTCAAAGAGGTGCCAGGTCTCCCTAAGCTGCAAGCTCGAAAAAGAAGCCGGAGAGCTAATAAGAGACTACGAGGAGCAGAGGAAGATGTCCGCTTGGCCGAGCGGGGCTGCTCTGCGGCGAGAAGACTGAACTACGGGTTCCGGTTGCCAGTTAGGGCTTTGTCGAAGCGACTGGTCTTGCGGGCGGCTTTGTTGGGATGAATGACGCCTTTGGAAGCAGCCTTGTCGTGAAACTGCTGGGCCTCGTCCCTGATCTGTGCTGCCCTCTCAGTGTCGCCAGCGTCGATGGCCCTGTAGAAGCTCTTAGAGAGGTTCTTCAGATGAGTGCGTACTGGCTTGTTCTGTTCGTACTTCCTGCGGTTCTGCTTATCACGCTTAGACGGTGCGGGCATCTTCTAGAGCTCCTACTATCTCACTAGCCTTAACCGGCAAAATGTAACACATCGGGATCAAGAGGACAATCATGGTAAAATTCCTGAGTGCAAAGCATCGAACGAACACGCAATTTCTGCATAATCGCGCATATAGATCACGGTAAAAGCACATTAGCCGACAGGCTTTTGGATATAACTGACGCTGTGCCTGAGAGGGAGCGGGTGGCCCAGATCCTGGACACGATGGACATCGAGCGGGAGCGTGGCATCACCATCAAGGCCCAGGCCGTCCGGGTTCTATACCGGCGAGGCGACGGTGAGTGGACGCTGAACCTCATCGATACCCCAGGGCACGTGGACTTCGCCTACGAGGTATCGCGGGCGATAGCGGCGTGCGAGGGGGCACTCCTCGTCGTCGACGCGAGCCAGGGCATTCAGGCCCAGACGCTCGCCAATTTGTATCTGGCGATGGAGCACGACCTGGAGATCATCCCGGTCCTCAACAAGATAGATCTCCCCATTGCCGACGTGCCTACTGTGACCGAGGAGCTCGTCGAGCTTCTGGGCGTGGACGAGGACGACATCCTGAAGATCTCCGCAAAGACCGGTGAGGGCGTGGTGGACGTCCTCGACGCCGTGGTCGATCGCATACCTGCGCCAGAGACCACGCAAGAAGAGACGCGCGCACTGATCTTCGACTCTTACTACGACCCTTACCGGGGTGTGATCTCCCTGGCCCGCCTCGTAGACGGTGAGCTCAAGAAGGGTGACGAGGTCAAGGCAATGGGTTCGGAGGAGCGGTTCGAGCTTCTGGAGGTTGGCTGCTATACGCCTAAACCAACAGCACTGCCCGCACTGCGCGCCGGCGAGGTCGGCTACGTCGTCGCCGGCCTGAAGGACATTGAGGCTCTGCGCGTGGGCGACACGGCGACGCGAGTAGAAAACCCCGCCGTGGAGCCCTTGCCGGGCTACGCTCAGGCACTGCCGACGGTCTTCTCCGGGCTGTACCCGACCGAGGGAGATGACTTCGAGCGTCTCAGGGAGGCCCTGGCGAAGCTGCAGCTCAACGACGCCTCGCTCTTCTTCGAGCCGGAGAACTCGCGGATGGGGTTCGGTTTCAGGTGCGGGTTCCTGGGACTGCTGCACATGGAGATCGTCCAGGAGAGGTTGGAGAGGGAGTTTGATCTCGATCTCATAGCCTCGTCGCCGAGTGTGAGATACGAGGTCCTGGTGAACGGCGAGGTTGTGGAGATCACCAACCCCAGCGACCTGCCGGAGGTGTTTGAGGAGATCCAGGAGCCCATAGTTAGGGCAACGCTCATCTGCCCGAAGGAGTACGTCGGCGCGGTCATGGGGCTCTGTCACGAGCGGCGCGGTGTCTCTATCGGTATGGAATACATCTCTAGGCGTAGAGTACAGCTGACGTATGACCTGCCGCTTGCGGAGATTATCACAGACTTCTTCGATGCCCTGAAGAGCCGTACGCGGGGCTACGCCTCATTCGACTACGAGTTCAAGGGTTATGAGGCCGCCGATCTGGTAAAGGTCGAGGTCCTTGTCTCGGGGGATCCGGTCGATGCGCTTTCGATCATCGTCCACCGCGACAAGGCGTATCAGCGGGGGCGAGCACTTGCAGAGAGGCTGAAGGAGCTCATCCCGCGCCAGCAGTT